>CAZHWG010000120.1:0-5603 GCA_964535925.1 uncultured Sphingorhabdus sp. | reverse complement strand
GCTTCGCCTGCGCCTCGGTCAGTTCGCCGACATTGACCGCACGCTGGGTGAGCAGCCAGGCGATGACGTGCATCAGCCGCGTCGTCGTCTTGAGCCATTCGCACGACATGCCGATTCGCGTGATCGCGTCGATCTCGCCCGGGGCGCGCTCGGGGTGTGTTTCGAAATAGTCGCGCGCCTCATCGGCGAGCAGCATCGATTCCGCGTACAGGCTTTCGACCAGTCTGCCGCGGATCAGTGCGGTAGAGCCGCGGTCAAGGGGATCGTTCTCATCCATTACGCCCATGTTGCACGCGCGCTGCGAAACGCCAATCGCCGATCGTACCGAAAACCTGTGCCAAATCTGGATTGGAGCACGCGCGCCCGGCGAGTCGCGGCCTGCAAAGCCGTCAGGCGATGATGTCGGGATGGAGATGGTCCTCGAGCCAGCAGATGTGGTCGCGCAGGAACAGCTTGCGCTTTTTCAGCCGCGCCATTTGCAGCTGGTCGGTGACCGGCCGCGCGCTCAGCGCGTCGATCGCCGCATCGAGGTCGCGATGCTCGGTCCGCGCGTGCTCGAGCCGTTGGGCAATGTCGCTCAGCGTCATCGCGCCGCTATTCCATTCCCGCCGGTCTCGCGCAAGCCGCGCGCGGCAACGGTTCGTCGCGCGACCGGCGGCGATCGACGCATGACGCGAAACTCGGGGGAGACAAATGCGTCGCCCTGTGTTTTAAATTGACTGTCCACAACCAAAGCGAGGTTAGAATGACGCACCCTCATGTCGCAGCACTCCAGGCCAGACATCATGAAATCGACGATCTGATCGCGACCGAGGAACGCCGTCCTGCGCCCGATACCGCGCGGATTGCCGAGCTCAAGAAACGCAAGCTCAAGGTCAAAGAGGAAATCGCCCAGCGGTAGGCAGGGCGTTATGGGCGGATAGCCGCCCTACGCCTGGTCGAGCTCAACGCGTGTTCACACCAGGCCGCGCATAGTGCTCGACCTTGCGCAGCGTATAGGGTTTTTCGACTTCGGCCGCGCCGATCGGCCGGCGAACGATCTTGGGGTCGATCGGCGAATCGAACGCGATGCCGAACTGGCGGTCGTTGGCCCAGGCGACGCGTCCCGCCACCAGGCCGAGGTTGCGCAGCTCGATCCGCACCTTCTGGCCGTTGGCCACCGAGGTATTGGGTTCGGCCATCAGCCCGCCCGCCGAAAGATTGCGAATGCGCACGTCGATCGGCTTGGTCGAATCTTCGAGGTAGAGCTGCCCGGCCATGAACAGGCTGTCACGATCGACCTTGCGCGCGCCCTCGCCCTCTTGGGCAGGCGCGGCCTCGGTCTGGATTTTGTCGTGAAAGCTCATGGTCTGTTCGGTGCCCTCATGCTCGTGCCACTCAGGTCTAGTCCGTGTCTTTTTATAAATGGTAAACTTGCGGCAAATAAGCCCGAGTTTCGCGCCCGTCAGATGTCGCGCGAAACGCGCTCGTTGCGCTCGTGGCGCTCCTGCGCCTCGACCGTCATCGTCGCCACCGGGCGGGCGATCAGGCGCTGCAGGCAGATCGGGTCGCCGCTGACTTCGCAGTAACCATATTCGCCATCGTCGATCCGGCGCAGCGCCGCGTCGATCTTGGCGATCAGCTTGCGCTGGCGATCGCGCGTCCGCAATTCGATCGACCAGTCGGTCTCGCTCGACGCGCGATCGGCAAGATCGGGTTCGCGCAGCGGTCCGTTCTGGAGCTCGGCAAGCGTCGTTTCGGCTTCGACGAAAATCGACTTCTTCCACTCGGTCAGTAGCTTGCGGAAATATTCGAGCTGGCGCGGCGACATAAACTCTTCGTCGGCCGACGGAACATAGTCGCCATCGATATCGGTCGGCACTCCAGGTAATGTCGCGCCGTTCTTGCTCACCGCAACTTCCGCTCCCATTTCGCTCTCCCCGATCGCTGGATGCGCCGGTTTTCCGGTCGCCTTCGTCCCTTTGCAGCGCGCCTATAGCCTTGTGATTTCAACAGTTCAACCGCGCACCGCGTTCGCCGCCATAGTCGAATGAAATTGACGCGGCGATGAACGGGTCGCGCAATCGCGCGACTCGCCTCGAACGGCAACGATCGCGGTATCGAACGCGACCTTCGCCGCTGTTCGAACGGGAATTTGGGAACAATAACTGTGCGTCACAGCGTCCGGTTTTGGTACATCGATCGCCGCCGAGGCACTTGGTGGGTGCAATTGTTAGGGTTTTCGAGCAACAAGACGGTTAATGGCGTTGCAGCCATGATCCGGGGGGACCATCGTTTAGTCCCAATCAACCGCGGCGACGGTGATCGGACGCTCTCTTGGCGTCTTTGTGATTGCCCGATCCGCTAAAGCGAGTGGTGAACCATGTCAGTACGGATGGCCTTGGCGAAATTATGCGCCTGCACCTGCGGCGGAGCGCTGATCGGTGGCGGGGCGGTACATGTGGCCGATACACCCTCGGCGCAGGAACGCTCCTATAACACGAAGGGCTCGGTCAAGAAGGTCCGCGTCATTCGCAAGGGCGCACCGCCGCGTCAGGCCAAGCGGATTCGTCGCGTGATCGCGCGCCAACCGGTCACGACCTGTCCGGCTCCCAAGGTGACCGTCGTCACCACGGCGCAACCGCCCGCTCCCATCCCCTATGTCCCGCTGCCCCCGCCAGGCAATTTCGACTATAGCGGCGGCGGCACGCCGATCGTGATCGGCGGCAGCAGCGGCGGGTTCTTCGGCGGCGGCGGGTTCTTCGGCGGCTTCTTCGGCGGATCGTCGAGCGGCGGCAACAGCGTCGTCATCTCGTCCTCGTCGACCGGCGGCGTCAGCACCTCGACATCGGGCGGCAGCACCTCGACATCGGGCGGCAGCACCTCGACATCGGGCGGCAGCACCTCGACCTCAAGCGGCGTCAGCACGTCGACCGGCGGTGTCTCGACCTCGACCGGCGGCGTTTCGACCTCGACCGGCGGCGTTTCGACGTCGTCGGGCAACGTCAGCACGTCTTCAGGCGTGAGTACGTCCTCAGGGGTCAGCACCTCTTCGGGCAATGTCAGCACCTCGTCGGGCAACAATGCCTCGAGTTCGTCGGCATCGTCGAGCTCGGCATCCTCGGCAAGCTCGTCCTCGTCGAGCGGCAGCTCGTCGGGCGGCAAGCCTCCGCATCGCCCGCCACCTGGCGGATCGTCGAGCTTCGGTTCGTCGGCCAGCTCATCGGCGAGCAGCAGCGCCTCTTCGTCGGCTTCGTCGTCGGCGAGCTCGTCGGCTTCGTCTTCGGCGTCGTCGTCATCGTCTTCGGGCGGCGGCTCTTCGTCCGGCGGCCCGCCGACCGACGTTCCTGCTCCGCCGATGGTCCTGCTGTTCGGCGCGGCCGCAGCGGCGCTGGTCGGACGCCAGCGGCTCAAGGCGCGCAAGGGTGCCGAAGGCGCCGTCGTCTAGGACATATCCAATCGCTTTCCCGGCTCTCTCACTGGCAGCCGCGAATCGAGAGGGGAGCGACCGCGAGGCCGCTCCCCTTTTTTAGCGTGATTGTCGCGATCAGCTGGCGGCGATGATCTTTTCGATCTCGCCGAGCGGATGGCCGGTGAGATCCTTGTCGATTTCGCCGACGAGACGCTTTTCGACCTCGCTATGATAATGTTTGCGCAGTTCGCCCAGCGTCCGCGGCGGCGCGACGATGATCAGCTTGTCGAAATCGTTGTTGAGCGCGCGCATCTTGAGCAGGTCGGCGGTCTCGCTGGCGAAGCGGTCCTCGGCCAGCTGGTGGAAATCGGTGTCCTGGTAACTGCTCCCGCCGGGCGAACCCGAATTGCCGACATGGCCGCTGCGATTGGCCTTGAGTTCGCCGTTCGAGGGATTGTCCTGGCTGCGCTTGCGCTCGACCTGGAGGTTGGGATGTTCCGAATCGCCTTCGTTGCGCAGGAACAGCATCTTCCCGCCGTCGGCTACGACGACAAATCCGTCATGGGGTATGTGCATTATGGTCTCCTTCTAAATGCACCAACGCGCCGACGTGGCAGCGGGTTGCACCCGCCCGCGTGCGCGGCCATAGGATTGGCCATGCACGACATCCGTTTCATACGCGAGAACCCTTCCGCCTTCGACGCCGGCCTCGCCCGGCGCGGGGTCGATCCCGCCTCGGCCGGCATCGTCGAAATCGACGCCGCCTATCGCGCGGTGGTGACCGAGGCGCAGGAGGCGCAGGCCGCGCGCAATGACGCATCGAAGGCGATCGGCGCGGCCAAGGCGGCGCGCGACGAGGGCAAGGCGAGCGCGCTGATGGCCGAAGTCGCCGGACTCAAGGACCGGCTCGCCGATCTCGACGCGCGCGAAAAGGAGCTTGGCGCCCGGCGTGACGCGGTGCTCGCCGCGCTGCCCAACCTGCCTGCCGACGACGTGCCGCAGGGCGCCGACGAAAGCGACAATGTCGAGATCGACCTGTGGGGCACGCCGCGGTCGTTCGATTTCGCTGCTCGGGACCACGCCGATCTCGGCCCCCCGCTCGGTCTCGATTTCGAAACCGCGGTCGAAATCGCCGGCGCGCGCTTCGCGCTGCTGCGCGGCCAGATGGCGCGGCTCAACCGCGCGCTCGGCCAGTTCATGCTCGACCGCCAGACCGGGGATCAGGGCTATACCGAATGCGTCCCCCCGCTGCTGGTGCGCGACGAGGCGCTGTTCGGCACCGGCCAGCTGCCCAAATTCGCCGAAGACCTGTTCCACACCACCGACGGCCGCTGGCTGATCCCGACCGCCGAGGTCAGCCTGACCAACATCGTGCGCGAGCGCATACTGGCCGATGTCGACCTGCCGCTGCGCTTTACCGCGCTCACCCCGTGCTTCCGTTCCGAAGCCGGCGCGGCGGGCAAGGACACCAAGGGCCTCATCCGCCAGCACCAGTTCGACAAGGTCGAACTCGTCAGCATCGTCCGGCCCGAGGACAGCGAGGCCGAGCACGAACGCATGACCGGCGCCGCCGAGGCGATCCTCCAGGCGCTCGACCTGCCCTATCGCAAGATGTTGCTGTGTACCGGCGACATGGGCTTTTCGGCGAAGAGGACCTACGATCTCGAAGTCTGGCTGCCCGGCCAGGACGCCTATCGCGAGATTTCGAGCTGCTCGAACTGCGGCGATTTCCAGGCGCGCCGGATGAACGCTCGCTACCGACCGGAGGGCGGCAAGGGCACAGCCTTTGTCCACACGCTCAACGGTTCGGGCCTTGCGGTCGGCCGGACGCTCGTCGCGGTGCTCGAAAATTACCAGCAGGCCGACGGCGGCGTCGTCGTTCCCGATGTCCTCAAGCCATACATGGGCGGCATCGAACGGCTCGTCCCCGACGCGAAGGCCGGCTGATGCGGATCCTCCTGACCAACGACGACGGCGTCCACGCCCCCGGCCTCAAGGTGCTCGAAAGCATCGCGCGCCAGTTGAGCGACGACATCTGGATCGTCGCCCCGGCCGAGGAACAGTCGGGCGCAGGCCATTCGCTCACGCTGTCGCGCCCGTTGCGCGTGCGCAAGCACGGCGAGAAGCATTTTTCGGTCACCGGCACGCCGACCGACGCGGTGATGCTCGCGCTCGGCGAGATCATGGCCGAAAAGCCCGACCTGATCCTTTC
>CAZHWG010000119.1:0-5704 GCA_964535925.1 uncultured Sphingorhabdus sp. | reverse complement strand
AGCCGCGCACGCAGCGCCTCGAGCGTGGCGATGCCATGATCCCAGTCGCGCGCATCCAGATAAAAGGACGCTGCGACCCGATTGGCGTCGATCGCCTTCGGCGTCGCGATGAGGAATGCGGTTAGCGCATCGATTGCTGCCGCACGGTTGCCGCTCCGCATCAGCGCATCGACCAGCCGCAGCGTCCCCGCTTCATCAACGCGGATCGCCAGCGCCTCGCGATAGTGTGTTGCTGCCTCGTCGGTCCGGCCGGCCGCCATCGCGACGTCCCCCTGAATGATCCGTGCATCGGCGACGCTCGGTGCTGCGCTCGCCAACGCAAAGGCGGTCGCATCGGCGCTGACCGTATCGGCGCGCTTGAGCGCACGGCGGATTTCCGGAAGGGCCGTCGCCGCATCGCCTCCGTTCTCTTCGTCGACCGAGCGTTCGCCTAATGCAATTGCGCCGGTCACTCCCGGGAAGGACGCCGCCTGGTCGATCAGGTCGGCTGGCTGCCCGGCTTGGCCGTTGGCGGCAAAGGCCTGCGCCGCAGCGAGCAGATCCCAGCTGTCGGCGATCCGCCCGCGGACGAGAGGCGTCGCGGCGCTCCACGCGGTCGCGGTCGCCCCTGCCGCGAGGCTGGCATCGACGAGCAGGCGGCGCGCGGCCTCGTTGCCCGGCTGGCGGCTGAGCAGGCGTGTCGCCCAGTTCGATGCGGTGCTATGCGCGCCGAGGCTGTTTTCGACGATGCCGCGCACGAGCATGTACGATGGCTGACCGTCGAGCTGGCCGCCGGTCTTCTCGAGCAGGCTGCGCGCGAGCGTGTAGTTCCCTGCCCGTGCAGCAAGCACCCCCTGGAGGAACAGCGGACGCGGATCGCGCGGGGCGAGCGCGTTGGCTCGGCGCAGCACGATGAGCATGTCCTTGTAACGCCCAGCATCGCCCAACGTGGCGCCGTAATCGACCAGTGCATCGATGTCCGATGGAGCGATCGTCAGCGCCGTCTCGAACCAGGGCAGGCTGGCGATCAGGCCATAGCGGTCGCGCACCAGCACCGCCTTGATCCGCACTGCATCGATGTCGCGGGAATCAAGCGCAATCGCGCGGTCGATCGCCTCGCCCGCACCAATGGGATCGGCATTGGATAGACGAAAGCGGCTGATCTCGGTCCAGGTGGCGGCGTCGCGCGGATCGATGGCCACCGCCGCGTCGAGCGCAACGCGTGCCTTGTCCATGTTGCCAAGCGCGCGGTAGGCGATGGCGCGAAGCCGCGCGGCATAGGCCTGGCGTCCCGCCGGTATCGCGCCTTCGGAAAGGATATCGAGCGCTCCCTGCGATTGACCGCGCAGAATCGCTGCATGCGCCGACAGCGTGCGCAGGCTGGCAGGATCGGCGCCCGATTGGCGCGCGGCATCGATTGCTTCGCTCGCGGCGATGGCATCACCGAGCGCAATCGCCACGCGCGCTTTCACGATGTGCGCAGTCGGCCAAGCGGGATCGGCGCGGACCGCGTTGAGCGCCTCGACGCGGGCCGCGCGATAGTCGCGGTTCCGCTCGTAACCCAAAGCGCGATCGACCGCCGCACGCGCTTCGGTGCTCGATGCATCGGGCGCTGCGCCTGCCCCGGTCGGCCCGACCGACACGGCAAACGCGAGCATGATGGCGCAGCCAAACGGGAATCGACCGAAACGCATATCAGTCCTGCATGCCATACTGTTTGAGCAGGTCGTAGAGCGTCGGACGGCTGATCCCGAGGATTTTGGCCGAGGCCGAGATGTTGCCATCGGACCGGGCGAGCGCACGGCGAATCATCTTGCGGTCGGCGACCTCGCGCGCGGCCTTGAGGTTGATCACATCGACCTCGCTCGGCGTCTCGCCGTCGCTCTCGGGCAGGTCGAGATCCTCGACCGAAACGTATTTTCCGTCGGCCATAATCACCGCACGCTTGATCCGATTTTCGAGCTCGCGTACATTCCCCGGCCAGCGCCAGGCGTCGATCGCGGCAAGCGCTCCGGGCGACAGGCCCTTGACCGCCGAGTTGACCTCGGGCGCCATCCTCCGGACGAAGGCCCGCGCGAGCAGGGCGGCATCGCCGGGACGATCGACCAGTGCCGGGATTTTCACAACAATCTCGGCAAGCCGGTAATAGAGGTCCTCGCGGAAGCTCTCGGCGGCAATCATCGTATCGAGAAAGCGGTGCGTTGCACATACGATCCGCGTATCGACCACGATCGGCTTGCGTCCGCCGACCCGCTCGATGACGCGTTCCTGCAGGAAGCGTAGCAACTTGACCTGCAGACTGAGCGGGATGTCGCCAACCTCATCGAGGAATAACGTCCCCTTGTGCGCCATCTCGATCTTGCCGGGCGTCGTCTTGACGGCGCCGGTGAAAGCACCCTTTTCATGGCCAAAGAGCTCGCTTTCGAGGAGGTTCTCGGGGATCGCGGCGCAGTTGATCGCGACGAATGCACCATCCTTGCGTGCGCTGGCATCGTGCAATCCGTGGGCGAGCAGTTCCTTGCCGGTGCCGCTCGCGCCGAGCAGCAAGACCGAGGCGTCGGTCGTCGCGACGCGCTCGACCGTCCGCATGACCTTGTGCATTTCAGGCGCGCCGGTCAGGATCTTCGCCATGCCCGGTTCGGCGACCGCGAGGTCGACAAGCCGCCGGTTCTCGCGCTCGAGCTCGGTGACGTGAAACGCGCGCCGAACGATCAAGCCGAGCTCGTCGATGTCGATCGGCTTCGAATAGAAATCATAAGCCCCCTCGGCGATCGCCTTGAGCGCGCTTTCGCGCGCGGCATGGCCGGAGGCGACGATGATCTTGAGGTCGGGCTTGAGCGCGAGCAGTTCAGCAAGGACGGCAAAGCCTTCGCTCGTACCGTCAGGATCGGGCGGTAGGCCCAGGTCGAGCGTGACAATATCGGGTTCGTGCGCGCGCAATTGCTCGATCGCCTCTGCGCGCGTTCCGGCGATCAGCACTTCGCAATCGTCATAGGCCCAGCGCAACTGCTTCTGCAGACCGGGATCGTCCTCGATCACGAGCAACTTGCGAGGGCCATGGATGTCGGCGGACGCGTTCATGCGGCGGTCCTGTCATTGTCTTGTTTAGGTTCGGGTTCGTCAGCTGCGGCAGTGTCGGCCTTAGGCAGCCACAATGTGAACCGGCTGCCCTGCCCCGGTCGGCTATGAACCTCGATCCGCCCGTTCATCGCCTGGGCCAACGCGCGCGCCTCGAACGCGCCGATGCCGAAGCCGCCCTGCTTGGTCGACGAAAACGCTTTGAACAGGTCGTCGCGAATGAATTCGGGACTCATTCCGCAACCATGGTCGATAACGTCGATGGCAACAGATTGACCGATTTCCCGGATCGCGATGCGGACCGGGACGCCTGGCTCGCTCGCGTCGATCGCATTCTGGACGAGATGCCCAAGGATCTGTTCGACGCAATCGCGATCGGCGAAAGCCTCGATCGCGCAATCGTGTCCGACAATGACCGGATGCAGCGCGTGCTTGTCCGCGACGATCACGTCGACCACCGCACGCAGCGACAGCCGGACGGGCTGGGTCGCCTTGCCCTTGTGGTGCTGCGACAGGCGCGCCAGCAGCGTGTTGAGCCGCGCCGCCGAGATGTTGAGCGTCTCGACCATGTCCTGACGGAATTGCGGGTTATCGGCGTGGCGTTCGACATTGCGCGCCAGCAGGCTCAACTGGCTGACGGCATTCTTGATATCGTGCATGATGAAAGCGAAGCGCCGATTGAATTCGTCGAACCGCCGCGCCTCGGACAGGGCATATTGGCTTTGCGCCTCGCTGAGATAGCTTGCGACCTGCCCGCCAACCGTTTTCAGCAGGTCGAAATCCTCCCAGTCGAGCCGCCTGACATGCGCTGGCCGTGCGAGCACGACGAGGCCGACGAGGCGACCGAAATGGACGAGCGGCACCGCGACCCAGATCGCAGTTCTTGCCAGCATCCATTTGGGCAATGCGACGCCTTCGTTGGCCGGGTTTTGCCGCACGACATCGAATTCGACCACGCGCTCGGAGGCCTGCAGATACTCGGCGATCGCGGAGGGAACGATGTGGTGCGGATCGGAGAATTCGTCCCAGTGCCATGTCTGTTCGAGGCCGAGCGTCAGATTGGCATCGGGCAGCATCAGCGCGCCGCCTGGCGAGCCGGTAATGTCGGCCAACGCCTTGACCACGCGCGATTCGAGCGACCCGTTGGTCGCCGCGGGATGACCTACGGTCTCGGTGAAGCGCATCCATTCGCTGCGATAGTCGTAACGGTGGCGGAAGAAATGCTTGCTGATCTTGACGCGGAGCCAGGCGCGAAACCCGGGCGACGCAACGAGCAGCAGCAACGCCGCCAGCGCGCCCATCAACACCATTTGCTGCGCGAGGCGCCCGTAATCGCCGCCTAGCGAGCGCATGACGTTCGCGGTCAACGTCATCGCTGCGAGGTACATGCCGATCGCCACCAGCGAAAGCGACTGGAACGCAATGCGGCGCGATACCGTCAGACGGATCCCCTCCCCCTGGCGGCGCGCCAGCACGAGCAGCGGGATCAGCAGGATGCTGAGCGCCGGCCGCAGCGCGATCAGCTCGTCGGCTCGCGTCCCCGACACGATGTCGATCGCGAAAATGTTGAGGTCGTAGGCCCACAGCGCGGTCAGCGCAGCGAGCACCGAGCCCAAGCCATGGCGCGCGGCGGGCGAAAGAATGCCGTAGAGATTGTGGACGAGGACGAGCAGGCCGGCCGCGACGATCAGGTTGAGATTGACGTAAAGCGACTGGACGAGCGGCGTGCGCGCCGTTGCGATGAGACCCGCCAGGTCGCACAGCTGAATCAGCGCCAGGCTGGCGATCAGGATCGCGACGATCTTGTAGATTAGCCGCACGGCGCGCGGAAAATTCTGCCTTCCCAACTCAGCCGAGACGACCCACATATAGCCGAGCCAGCTGGCGTTGCGTAGCGTCTCCAGGATTGCCGAGGCCGCTGAGGCCGCGGGAAAAACCCCCGCAAATCCAGCCCACAGACCAGAGGCGAGCAGCGCCGCGCCAAGTACCAGGCGCCGTTTCAGGCTTTCGGTCCCGCCGCGTACCGACCACACCGCCAACGCCACGAACAGCGCGCCCGCCAGCGTAGCGATCAACGACATCGCGTCCCAGCCCGGTTGCATCACCGCGGTCATCGCGCGCCCTCGGGCCACAACACGACACGCATCGTCTGCAACAGGATCAGCACGTCGAGGAAGGGCGTGTAGTTCTTGGCATAATAGAGATCGTATTCGAGCTTTTCGCGGCTATCGTCGATCGACGCGCCGTACGGCAGGTTGATCTGCGCCCAGCCGGTCAGGCCCGGTTTGACCATATGCCGCTCGGCATAAAAGGGGATACGCGCCTGCAGCTCGTCGACGAACTGGGGGCGTTCGGGCCGCGGCCCGACGAAGCTCATGTCGCCCATGAGAATGTTCCAGCTCTGCGGCAATTCGTCGATCCTTAGCTTGCGCATCCAACGACCGATCGTCGTCACGCGTGGGTCGTCCTCGCTCGCCCAGATCGCATTGCCGCCGCTTTCGGCGTCCTGCCGCATCGAGCGCAACTTGATGATGTCATAGGTCTGGCCATAAAGTCCGACGCGCGTCTGACGATAGAAGATCGGTCCGGCGCTGCCGACCTTCACGGCGAGACCGAACAGCATCACCAACGGGATTGCCAGGACCAG
>CAZHWG010000118.1:0-5706 GCA_964535925.1 uncultured Sphingorhabdus sp. | reverse complement strand
AACATCTCGTCATAAGCAAGGCGATCGCGCGCCTTGGCGTCTTCGGGTTCGGCGTGTGCCGCGGCCAGCGCGGGCCGCCAGCCGAGCCATTGCTCGCGCGCGACCAGCTCCGCATCGATCCATTCTTCGAGTTCGGGCGCCCGCTCGAGCGCCTGCCCCGCGATGTCGGCCATGCGCGCATTGGTCAGGCCCTCGCTGAGCGGATAGATCGGCTCGCGCAAGGCGATCGACACTTCGCCACCGACCGGCTCGACCATGTCCGGGTGGACGATCTGCAAGGCATCGCCGAAGCGATCGAGCCTTCCGGCGACGCGCCGTGCCTCGCCGAGCGGAAAGAGTTTGCGCGCCCAGCCGGTGTTGCGTCCGAAATAGACGATCGAGACATGGTTGCCCGCGGCGTCGAATGCCTCGATCCGGAACGGCGCGCGGCTCGACCCGACCGAGCGATAATCGCGCGCGGTCAGCATGACGAGGATCATCCGCCCGACATCGGCTTCGTCGAGTTCGGCGACCGCCTTGCGTTCGATGACCCCGGTCGGCAAATGGAACAACGCATCGACGATCCGCGCCAGGCCGAGACGGCCCAAGGGCTTGGCGAGGCCGGGTCCGATCCCCTTGAGGCTCGTCAGTTCGGCAAACAGCGGATTGAGTATATCGGGGCGCATGACTATCTGTGCTGCCTAACCCACCGCGCGGCAGCACGCCAGTTCGTCCTGCGGTCGATCCCGATTCGCCCAACCGCATCGACAGAAAGTTTCCTATGGACCGCGCAACGCGCCTCAAACGCCTGCACTTTCGCGCCTGGCACCGCGGCACCCGCGAGGCCGACATGATGATCGGCGGCTTCCTCGACACCCACGGCGCATCGTGGGACGAGGCAGAAATGGCGTGGTTCGAAATGCTGCTCGATCACGACGATGTCGACATCATGGCCTGGGCGATCGGTACGCAGCAACCGCCCGAGGCGGTCGCGGGTCCACAAATGGTCGCAATGCAGCGGCTCGACTACATCGACATTCCCAAGTGAGCGCAGCCCCCACCGCATGACCGACCTCGCCAAAATCCTACAGGCCAAGGCGCCGCTGACGCTCGCCGGCATGCCGACCGGCTTCCTGCCCGCGATGCTCGCCGACCTGACGCGCGCCGCGCCGGGCCGGACGGTGTTCGTCGCGCCCGACGAAGCGGCGATGCACGCGATCGCCGATACCGCGCAGTTCTTCGCGCCCGAGATGGTCGTGCGGATCTATCCCGCCTGGGATTGCCTGCCCTATGATCGCTCCTCGCCGAGCCTGCGGGTCTCGGCACAGCGTCTTGCCACGCTGGTCGCGCTACAGGGCAAGCCCGCCGCCGCCGAGCTGATCGTCACGACTGTCAACGCGATCACCCAGCGCACGCTGACGCCGTTTCGGGTCCGCGGCCTGTCGGCGAAGCTCGCGGCAGGCGAACGGATCGACCGCGACCGGTTGATCCGCCTGCTGCAGGACAATGGCTATTCGCGCGCCGACACCGTTGCCGATCGCGGCGAATATGCGGTGCGCGGCGGCATCGTCGACCTCTTCCCCTCGGGCGAGAGCGAAGGGCTGCGGCTCGATTTCTTCGGCGACGAGATCGAGAGCATCCGCCGGTTCGACCCGACCGACCAGCGCACGACGGGCCGCATCGACGGCTTCACGCTGCTCCCCGCGGCCGAAACGCTGCTCGACGAAGCGAGCATCAAGCGCTTCCGTTCGCGCTACCGCGAACGCTTCGGCGCCAATGCGACGACCGATCCGCTTTACCAGGCGGTCTCCGAAGGCCGTCGCCTCGCCGGCATGGACCACTGGCTGCCGCTGTTCGAGGACCGGCTCGAGACGCTGTTCGACCATCTCGCGCCCGACACGCTGTGGATCCGCGATGGCGGCACCGAAAGCGCCGCCGAATCGCGCTTCGAGGCGATCGCCGACTATTTCCGCAACCGCACCGAGGCGGTGCGCAGCGATCCGGGCAGCTATCGCCCGCTGACCCCCGACACGCTCTACCTTTCGCCGACCGAGTGGCAGGCGCGGATCGTCGAGGCGCCGATCCATGCGACGAGCGCCTTTCCCGAACCGCCCGGCGCGTCGGTCATCGCATTCGGCGTCGCCGGTCCGCGCGACTTTGCGCCCGAACGCACACAGAACGCCAATGTCTACGATGCCGTCGTCGCGCATGCGAAGGGCGAAGCGACGCGCGGGCGCAAGCTCGTCCTCGCAAGCTATTCGGGCGGCTCGCGCGAGCGCCTTGCCGGCCTGCTCGCCGATCATGGTCTGACCGGCCTCGCCAAGGTCGATACGTGGCAGGAAGCGCTCGGCGCGGCCTCGGCATCGACCGTCGCGCTCGTCACCCTGCCGCTCGATCACGGCTTTACCGGCCCCGATGTCGCGCTGCTGACCGAGCAGGACATGCTCGGCGACCGCCTCGTCCGCCGGGTCAAGCGCAAGAAGAGCGCCGACGCCTTCCAGGCTGAGCTGGCGATGATGACGCCGGGCGACCTCGTCGTCCACGCCGACCACGGCATCGGCCGCTATGAGGGGCTGACCTCAATCCCCGTCGGATCGGCGCCGCACGATTGCGTCGCGCTGACCTATGCCGGAAGCGACAAGCTGTTCGTGCCGGTCGAGAACATGGACGTTCTTTCGCGCTACGGATCGGACAGCGAAGGCGTCCAGCTCGACAAATTGGGCGGCGAGGCATGGCAGCGGCGCAAGGCGCGGATGAAGGACCGCATCCGAGAGATTGCCGGAGAGCTGCTCGCGACCGCGGCGAAACGCGCGCTGCGCCCCGCCGAGATCGCCCTGCCCGACCCCGCTTATCCCGAATTCGTCGATCGCTTCCCGTTCGAGGAAACCGACGACCAGGACCGCGCGATCGCCGACACGATCGACGACCTCGCCAAGGGTCGGCCGATGGACCGGCTGATCTGCGGCGATGTCGGCTTCGGCAAGACCGAGGTCGCGCTGCGCGCGGCCTTTGTCGCGGCGATGGCGGGAATACAGGTGGCGCTGGTCTGCCCAACGACCTTGCTCGCGCGCCAGCACGTCATCAACTTTACCGAACGCTTCAAGGGTTTCCCGATCAACATCGGCCGCCTGTCGCGCCTCGCCCCCGCTGCCGAAGCCAAGAAGACGCGCGAAGGCCTCGCCGACGGGACGATGGACATCGTCATCGGGACGCACGCGCTGCTCGCCAAATCGGTCGAGTTCAAGCGCCTCGGGCTCGTCATCGTCGACGAGGAACAGCGCTTCGGCGTGACGCAGAAGGAAAAATTGAAGGCGCTGCGGACCGACGTCCACGTCCTGACGCTGACCGCGACGCCGATCCCGCGCACGCTGCAGATGGCGATGTCGGGACTACGCGACCTGTCGGTCATCCAGACGCCGCCGGTCGATCGCCTCGCGGTACGCACCTATGTCACGCCGTGGGATCCGATCGTCATCCGCGAGGCGTTGCTACGCGAACATTATCGTGGCGGGCAGAGCTATTTCGTCACCCCGCGCGTCGCCGACCTGCCCGAACTCGAACGTTTCCTGCGCGAAGAGGTGCCCGAGGTGAAGGCGGTCGTCGCACACGGCCAGATGTCGCCGACGATCGTCGAGGAACGGATGAGCGCGTTCTACGACAACCAATACGATGTCCTGCTGTCGACGACGATCGTCGAATCGGGTCTCGATATCCCGTCGGCCAACACGATGATCATCCACCGCGCCGACCGTTTCGGCCTCGCCCAGCTCTACCAGCTGCGCGGCCGCGTCGGTCGGTCGAAGACGCGCGCCTATGCCTATTTCGCCACTGCGCCGCAGCGCGTGCTGACCGAGACCGCCGAAAAACGGCTCAAGATCCTCGTCGATCTCGATACGCTCGGCGCGGGTTTCCAGATCGCCAGCCACGACCTCGATATCCGCGGCGCGGGCAACCTCGTCGGCGACGAACAGTCGGGCCATATCCGCGAGGTCGGGTTCGAACTCTACCAGTCGATGCTCGAGGACGCGATCCTTGCGGCCAAGGCGGGCGTCAGCGATCTCGACGTCCAGCTCGATACGAAATGGTCGCCGCAGATCACCGTCGATGCGCCCGTGCTGATCCCCGAGACCTATGTCCCCGACCTAGCGCTAAGGATGGGGCTCTACCGCCGCCTCAACGACCTCGAGGGCAAGGCCGATATCGAATCGTTCGCCGCCGAGCTGATCGACCGCTTCGGGGCAATCCCTGCCCCGACCGAAAATCTGCTGCGCCTCATGGAGATAAAGCAGAACGCGCTGCGCGCGCGCATCGCCAAGATCGATGTCGGGCCCAAGGGCGCGATCGTCGCGTTCCGCAACGACGAATTTCCCAACGTTCCCGGGCTGCTCGATTATGTCGAGCGGCTCAAGGGCATCGCCCGGCTGCGACCCGACCACCGCCTCGTCATCGCGCGCGCTTGGCAGACGCCCAACGATCGCCTCCACGGCGCACTGCAACTGTCGAAGGGGCTCGCCAAGCTGGCGCGCTGAATCGGGCTAGAGGAACTCGGCAAGCTGGTCCGGTGCGACTGCGGCCGAACGCAGGAAGCCCTGGTAATAGGTGCAACCCTCGGCATCGAGCAGGTCGAGCTGTTCGGTCGTCTCGACCCCTTCGGCGATCGTTTCGAGGCCCAGAGATTGTGCCAGCTCGAACACCGCGTGGATCACCGCGCGGTCGCGCTGCGAACCGACGAGGTCCTTGGTCATGTCGCTGTCGATCTTGAGATAGTCGACCGGCAGGTCGCGCAAATAACCGAGCCCGGCATAGCCGGCACCGAAATCGTCTATAGCGATACCCACTCCGGCGTCCTTGAGCTCGGCGAGCGCCGCCGATGCCTGCGCGATATTGCGGACCATCGCGTCCTCGGTGATTTCGACGGTTATCCGGCTGCACGGCGCGTCCCAGCGCGTGAGCCGACTGAGAAAACGCGCGGAAAATCCCGACCTGGCAAGATCTTCGGCGGTGATGTTGAGCGATAGCCTGACATGGTCCATCGCCTTTGGCCAACCCGTCATGTCGGCCAGCGCGATCTCGTGGATATGCGCGGTGAGTTCGGGCAACACGCCCGCGCGCCGGGCCGCCGTCACCAACGGCGCGGCGCCGAGCGGGCCGAGTTCGGGATGGTCCCAGCGCGCGAGCGCCTCGACCCCCGTCATCGCGCCGCCACGAATTGCGAATTGCGGCTGGTAAACCACGCGCACTTCGGCCTTGGTGATCGCGGTCCCGATGCTGAGCGCATGTCCGTCGATCCCTTCACGTCCCAGCGCCTGCGCGGCATCGCGCAACAGGTCGGCGGGCTGCGAACCCTGCGCCCCGGCAATGACGGCGGTTCGACAACCAACCTGCCAGCTCGTCCCGGCAAGCATCACCGGCGTGCCGAGCGAATCGACCAGCGCCTGCGTTTCGGCCTCGACCTGCTCGACGCTGGTGTCAGGGGGAGCGATCAACAGGAAGCGCGCTCCCTTGAGCCGTGTCACCAGGGCATCGGGGCCCCATTCGTCGCGGGCGAAGCGATCGATTTGGCCCGCAAGGATGCGCAGCAGCTCGTCGCCCGCTTGCTCGCCCGCCTGGTCGTTGATGCGATCGAGATCGGTCGGTTCGACCAACAATATCGTCGCCGACGATGTCGCCAGCCGCGCGCGGAGCAAGGCCAATGCCGCGGTCTCGCCGGGCAGGCCGGTGACGTGA
>CAZHWG010000117.1:0-5715 GCA_964535925.1 uncultured Sphingorhabdus sp. | reverse complement strand
ACGGCGGCCTGCTCGTCGCCAGCCCGCGCGACCCCGCGCTCGGCTTCGTCGGCGATGTCGTAGAGGTCCGCGCCTCGGTCCTGCACCGGCTGCTCAACGAAGGCCTCAGCCCCGTAGTCTCGACCGTCGGCGCCGATCGGTCGGGCCACCCGTACAACATCAATGCCGATGAGGCGGCGCGCGCGATCGCGGTGGCGATGCACGCCGAAAAGATCGTCTACCTGACCGCCGCGCCGGGCCTGCTCGCCGATCCCAGCGATCCCGCGAGCCTGATCGCACGCCTTTCCTCGGCCGAGTTGCGTGAACGCCTCAGCCACCCAAGCGTCGGCCAAGGCATGATCCCCAAGCTCCGCGCCAGCGCCGATGCGGTCGATGGCGGCGTGCCGACCGCGCACATCATCGACGGACGGCTTGCCCACGCATTGCTGATCGAACTGCTCACCGACCGGGGGATCGGCACGATGGTAACCAAGGATGCCGCACCATGACCAATTTGCTGACCATTGCCGACCTCTCGCACGAGGACTTGCTCGCCATCCTCGCTTTGTCCGAATCTTCGGGGCTCGGCCGCCCGCTCGCCGACAAGGGCGTCGCGCTCGTGTTCGAAAAGCCGAGTACGCGAACGCGCAACTCGACCGAGATGGCGGTCGTCCAGCTCGGCGGCCACCCGATCGTCGTGCGCCACGACGAAATCGGCATCGGCAGCAGGGAAACGCCGGAGGATGTCGCGCGTACACTCGCCTGCTATCACGCCGTGATCGCCGCGCGCGTGTTCGATCACGCGATTCTCGAAGCGATGGCCGCGGCAACGTCGACGCCGATCCTCAACATGCTGTCGAACCGCGCGCATCCCTTGCAGGCGTTCGCCGACCTGCTCACCGTCCGCCAGCTCCACGGCAGCCTGAACAACGTCAAGATCGCCTACGTCGGCGATGCCAACAATGTCGCGCGCAGCCTTGCCGAGGCCTGTTCGAAGCTCGGCGTCGCGATGACGGTCGCTAGCCCCGACGGCTATGGTTTCGGAGCGGAAGAACTCGCCGCGCTGCCCGGTATCACGCAGCTCAGCAATCCCTACGAGGCGGTCGACGGTGCACAGTTCGTCTATACCGACGTCTGGGTCTCGATGGGACAGGACGCCGAAACTGCAACGCGAGCGGCGGCCTTTGCCGATTACCGCGTTACCGCCGACCTGATGGCGCATGCCGACGATGCCTATTTCCTCCATTGCCTGCCCGCGATCCGCGACGGTGAGATCGCCGCCGAGGTGATCGACGGTCCGGCCAGCGCGGTCTGGCAGCAGGCCGAAAACCGGATGCATTCAGCACGAGGCGCGCTCGCATGGATGCTCGGTATCCGCCCGTGACACGCCCCGTCGCCCATCGACGCCAGGCGATCGCGAGCCTGATCAGCAGCGAGGAGATCGCCAGCCAGGACGATCTCGCGCGACGCTTGGCCGATGCCGGGTTGAAGGCGACTCAGGCGACCTTGTCGCGGGATCTCGACGCGCTCGGCGCGATCAAGGTCAAGCGCGGCGGACAGCTTGCATATGCCCTGCCCGATAACAGCGGCAGCGACTGGGCGGACGGGCGTCTGACCACGATCCTCGCAGAATGGGTCGTCGGCAGCGAGGCTGCGGGAAACCTCATCGTCCTGCGCGCGCGGCCCGGATCGGCGCATATCGTCGGCGCCGCTTTCGACCAGGCCCAGATGCCCGAAATCGCGGGTACGATCGCCGGTGACGATACGTTGTTCCTCGCTGTGCGCGACGGTTTCGACGCGGCCGCGCTATGCCAGCGGCTGATTGGGCCCTAGGCGGCCCTGGGCGGCGGAGACATAATCTATGACTAGCGCCGGGATGACCGGCTCGACCCCCATGATCGTGCCGATTTCGGTGATCAGATGCCTGTGTTCCCGAACCGCATTACGGTGCCCAGTGGATGTCGATCGGCACCGTCGCGGCGGCAAGCACCTTGCCGATCGGGTACGGTGACTTGGCCCCGTCCTCGATTGCCTGTTCGATCAGGGCGCGCTTGGCCTGGCCGGTCATCGCGATCGTCAACGTCCGCGCCGCGGTGATCGCGGGCAGCGTCAGCGTGACGCGCGCGACCGGGGCATTGGCGGGCATCGGGTCGGGCTTTACCCCGACGACACGCGCGTCGCTCTTGGCATCGGTCGCGGCAGCGAGATCGTCGCCGGAAAAGATCGAGGCGGTATGGCCGTCTTCGCCGACACCGAGCAGGACCAGGTCGAGCGGCCAGCCGAGATGGCGCAGCCGTGCATCGGCCGCCTGCCCCGCCGCAAGATAATCCTCCGCCGCGTCGCTGGTGATCGGATAGACGCGCGCGCCGCGCGCCATGAACGCCTTGGCGATCGCGGTAATGTTCGACAGGTCGTCGCCCATCGGCACGAGGCGGTCATCGGTCGGGATGATCGTCACGCGCTTCCAGGCGAGCTCCGATTCGGCGAGCGCGGCATAGATCGGCAGCGGCGTCGATCCGCCCGGCAGCGCGATGATCGCGTCGCCGCGCGCGTCGAGCGCGCTCTGGATCACGAAGCGCAGGTCGCCCGCGACCGCAGCGGCCATTTCGTCGGCGTCGTCATAGTCCCACCATTCGATCTCGGTCATTACGTCTTCCCGTATTGCTGTTCGTGGCGCCGTTCTAGGGAGGTCGGCCGCGGCATTCCACCCTTTGCGTCGTGCATATTCGCACAACGACGAAGCGCTGGCGCGATCGGTTCGATGGCTTTAGGTCGAGGCGTCAGTATCAGGGAGACGGCAATGGCCTATCAGACGATCGTCGCCGCGCGCGAGGGCGATGTCGCCACGATCACGCTCAATCGGCCCGACCGGCTCAACGCCTGTTCGCTGGCGATGGCCGACGAATTGCTCGCTGCAACCGATGACATCGGCGACGCGCGCGCATTGCTGATCTCCGGTGCCGGCCGCGCCTTCTGCTCGGGCGCCGATCTCCAGGGCGGCGGCGCGGGTGAACACGCAACGATGGGCGATGCATCGCACGCCGCGCTGACGCATCACTATAATCCGCTGATCACACGCCTCGCCGAACTGCCGATTCCCGTCGTCTGCGCGGTTAACGGACCGGCGGCGGGTATTGGATCATCGATCGCGCTGGCGGGCGACTTCGTCATCGCGGGCGAGACCTCCTATTTCCTCCAGGCATTCGTCAATATCGGGCTCATCCCCGATGGCGGGGCTAGCTGGCTGTTGCCGCGCCTGATCGGCAAAGCGCGCGCGACCGAATTGATGATGCTCGGTGAAAAACTATCTGCCGAAAAGGCCGCCGAATGGGGCCTGATCTACCGCTGCGTCGCTGACGACGCCCTGCCGAACGAAGCGCGCGCGCTCGCGGCCCGTCTCGCCGCCTTGCCGACGGTGGCGCTCGGCGTGATGCGCGCCAATCTGCGCCGTGCGATGGGCGGCGATCTCGCCTCTACGCTCTCTGACGAAGCCGACGGCCAGCAACGCGCTGCCAACAGCGCCGACGCGATGATCGGCGCGGGCGCGTTCCTGACCAAGCAGACGCCAGAGTTCACCGGCCGCTAACCCCGAGGGAACTGCGCGTGGCGTGCGCGTCGGTCCTATCGATTTGGTAAGTATTGCCCACTATCGCATCGTTATGGCATGGTTTTTCCTGAACAGAGACCTTCTGCTCAAAGGCAGGAAACAATCGCCCGAACAGATCGCCCAAGACAGCGAACGCTATTCGAGCCTCATAGAGCAAATTCCGTTCCTTTATGCCGTCGCACTGGCGAATTTCTTTGGCTTGAAAATCGTCTCTGACGGCGACTTCGAATCGATCGCGAGTCCGATTCTTTTTCTGGTGGTGCTGATCCTGTGGCGGCTGGTCCACTGGATCAAAATTCGCGGCAAAACCTTAACCTCGGACGCGATGCGTACAGAGCTGAAAAAGACGCTGTTCTTTACCGCGTTGCTCAGTGTCGGTTTCTCGATCTGGGGGCAGATGCTGTTAACGAGCCACCCGAGCCAGATACAGTCGATTGTCCTGTTCAGCAGCCTGGCGGCTGTCGGTTGTACTTATGGGTTGAGCAGCTACCCTCCAGCTGCATGCCTTCCGCTCCTGTTGCTTGGACTTCCGCTGGGCCTGCGTCTGATAGTTTCGGGCCATACCACGCAAGTCGGCATGGGGGTCAGCTTGCTCGTGACCATTTTCCTGGTTTCGCGCCTGTTGGGCGTGCAGAACCGCCGGACCGTCGAAATGGTCGCGTCGCGTTCGCGCCTGGATCAGGAACAAGCGCGTGCGCGCGAGGCCGAGCGACAAGCCAATCTTCTCGCCGCAACCGACTCGCTGACTGGCATTGCGAACAGGCGGGCGCTGGTTGCTGCAATGACAGCCGCGGCCGCCGCCGAACCGCTGGCGCGACCTGCTGCCACCGTCCTGATCGATCTCGACGGTTTCAAACCGATAAACGATGCCTTTGGTCACCCCACAGGCGATGCTGTGCTGGTCTGCGTTGCCGAACGCCTCAAGCGCACATTCGGCAGGGACGCCATTATTGCACGTATGGGCGGCGATGAATTCGCGATGTTCTGGTCTGGAGAGCGGAAGGCCAACAGTGCGGCCAAGCGCGTGGCCGAAGTCTGCGCGCTTATCGAACGGCCAATGACGATCGAACATCGCGTCGTCCAGGTCCAGTGTTGTTGTGGATTTGCGCGAACCGACTCCGACGTTTGGAACCCCGAAGTCCTGCTGAACCAGTCCGACACCGCGCTCTATGCCGCCAAACGTCGCGGCACGGGCCGGTTCGCCGCGTTTTCGCGCGTGCTTATGGAAAGCCAGAAGCGCGCCGCCGCAATCGAAAGAAGGATATCTGCGGGCGACGCGGTCGCCAATATCGAAATGGTGTTCCAACCGATCAGCGCGCTCGATACCGGCAAAATCGTTGCCTATGAAGCGCTCGCACGCTGGCACGACGAGGATCTCGGCATGATTTCGCCCGACGAATTCATCCGCGCCGCCGAGCAAATGAACCTGATCGCCCCGATCGGCGAGCGTACGCTGACACTGGCAGTCCAGGCTGCGGCAGACTGGCCCGACCATGTCCGCCTGTCGTTCAACGTCAGCGCGGTGCAATTATGCACTGCCGGCGCCGCCGAACGATTGCTCGCGATCATGCGGCGTTTCGACTTCGATCCCCGTCGCCTGCTGGTCGAGGTAACCGAGACCGCTTTACTGTCCGACATCGCGCTTGCCAGCACCAACCTCGCGCTGTTGCGGCAGGCAGGAGCTGCCGTCGCGCTCGACGATTTCGGTGCCGGCAACGCGTCGATATCCTATCTGCGCGAGATGAGCTTCGACGTCGTCAAGCTCGACGGATCGCTGGTGACGAGCCTCAGCCATTCGCCGCGCAACCGCAACCTGATGCGTGGGCTGATCGATTTGTGCCGCGCCCTGGGCGTGGTTTGCATCGCCGAGCACGTCGAAAATGCGGCCCAGTTCGATATCCTGCGCGAAATGGGCTGCGACCAGGTACAAGGATTCCTGATCGGCCAGCCGCTGAGCGAGGTTAGCCATCGAGCCGCGCCACGCAAGAACGCCGGCCGCTTCGCTGCCTGATCCAAGTTTCTAGACAACGTCGCGGCTCGTGTGGCCGTTCCCGACGCGACACGAGTGGCAATCGTGCGGCGGGCCGCAATTCGCTATCGAATGCCCAACCGCGTGGAGGCCCGAGCCG
>CAZHWG010000116.1:0-5715 GCA_964535925.1 uncultured Sphingorhabdus sp. | reverse complement strand
GAACCATTTGCGCCGCATTCCGTTTGGTAATCAATGCAGAATCGAAAAACGAACTTCACACCCGTGCCGTCGCCCGGCCACGGCGAACGCGACGGTCCAGCCTGGGACATCATCGTCGGCGCTGGCCCGGTGCTGGTCACCGCGATCCATTCCGGACACCATATCCGCGCCGACCTTGCCGACGAGGTCGCGCTGAGCGCACACAACAGGCTGCGCGAGGAAGACCCGATGACCGACTATTTCCTCGGCCTGGGCGACAGCATCGTGCGCGTCAACCGGTCGCGCTTCGAGGTCGATCTCAACCGCCCAGCCGATCGCGCGGTCTATATCGAGCCCGAGGACAGCTGGGGCATGAAGGTGTGGAAGTCGCGCCCGTCGGACGACGCCGTCGCCCGCTCGCGCGCGATCCATGCCGCCTTCTACGACGAGATGGCGCGGCTCGTCGAAGCGATGATCGCGGCGCACGACCGGATTCTCGTGATCGACGTCCACAGCTACAACCATCGTCGCGAGGGCGCCGGCGCGCCCGCTGCCGACCGGGCGGGCAATCCCGATATCGATGTCGGTGCCACGACGCTCGACCGCGCGGTCTATGGCGAGCTCCTCGATCGTTTCGTCGCGAAGCTCGATGCGGCGCCGCTCGGCGGTGGCTCGGTCGACGCCCGGGTCAACGTGCGCTGGCCCGACGGCGGCAATTTTCCCGAATGGCTGTACGCACGCTACGGCGCGGCGGCGTGCGTCATGACGCTCGAATACAAGAAGGTGTTCATGGACGAATGGAGCGGCGAGGCTGACATCATCGCGCTGCAGCAGCTGCGCCACGGCCTCGGCCTCGCGCTGGCAGGCGCGCGCAGCGATCTGGCCGCAATGGCGCAGGTGACGGCGTGAGCGTTGCAACCAAAGCCGTCGCGGCAGGACTTTCGCGCACCGCGATCAAGGTCGACCACGCGCTTGCCGAGATGGACAAGCGGATCGACTGGCTGTCGCGACTGACGCCGATCAATGTCGATGCGATCCGCGAAGGCTTTGCCGCCAGCCGCCACCGCGACATGCCCGACAGCGAATATGGCGAGGGTCTCGACAACCATTCGCCGGTCTGGCGGCGCGAGCTGTTCGGGTTGCCGGTACGCGAGATCGACGATCCGTTGATCGAGACACTGTTGCTCGAAAAGCAGCGCGAGCTCGACCGCCAGATCGAGCTGGTGCGGATGCGCGATCGCGAAGGTTTCATCCAGGCGAGCATCGACCTGTTCGGCGGCGTGTCCGACACGTTGCTGGCATCGGCTCGACGGATCATCGCCAATGTGCCCGACACCGCGCTGGGCGACCGCGATGCCGATTGCGACGACATCGTCGCGGCGGCCGAGGACGACCTGGCCTGGTATCGCAGTCGGGCGCCAGGATTTGGCGGTCGCGTCGTGCGCGATCCCAATCACGGCGTCGGCCTCTATACCCAGATGGGCGATTTCCACGTTGCCACCGATACCCGCGTCCCCGCGACGCGGGTCGATGCGCTGGTCCAGCACGAGATCGGGACGCACGCGGTGACGCGCCATAATGGCCGCCGCCAGCCACTCCGCACGCTCGCCGACGGGCTCGCCGACTATGACGCGATGCAGGAAGGCCTCGCGGTGATCGGCGAATATCTTGCCGGCTACCTGCCGCCCGCGCGGTTGCGTGTGCTTGCGGGGCGCGTGATCGCCGCGCACATGGCGGTCGAGGAGGCCAATGGGGCCGAGATTTATGCGGCGATGCGCGAGGAATGCCTGCTGGGCCCCGAGGATTCGTTCCAGACCGCGCTGCGCGCCAAGCGCGGCGGCGGCCTGACCAAGGACGCGGTCTATCTCGACGGCGTCATCCAGCTGCTCGCCTATCTCGCCAACGGCGGCGATTTCGAGATCCTGTTCCTCGGCAAGTTCGCGCTCAAGCAATTTGCGACGCTCGAAAAGCTGATCGCGCGCGGAACGATCCACCGCCCCGAGCTGCTGCCGCGCTATCTCGAACGTCCCGAGGCCCGCGCACGGCTCGCCGCGGTCCGCACTCTCGATGTCAGCGAACTCTATCAGGAAAGTCCCGCCTCATGACCGCCGCCAAGAGCAAGTCCCCCGCCAAGCCGGCGAGCAAGGACAAGATCAAGCTCGCCTTCGCGGTCAATCGCGTTGCAACCGAGCAGGACAATTACACGACGATCCGGCTCGCGCGCAAAGCGTCGGGCCGCGGCCACGACGTCGCGCTGATCGGGCTGGGCGATTTCATCTGCGATGCGGATAACCGGATCTGCGCGATGGCGAGTGTCGCCAAGGTCGGCAGGTACAAGAACGACACCAGCTACCTCGCGCATCTCCAGGACAAGGGGCACGAGAAAACGCGCATCGCGCTGGCCGATTACGACATACTGATGCTGCGCAGCGATCCCGCGGTCGAGATGGGCCAGCGCGACTGGGCGCCGTCCTCGGGGCTGCTTTTCGCGCAGCTTGCTGCCGACCAGGGCACGATCGTCCTCAACGATCCGCGCCACCTGACCAACGCGGTCAACAAGACCTATTTCCAGGGGTTCCCCGAGGCCGTCCGGCCGGCGACCTGCATCACGCGCGAGGCCGACGAAATCGGCGAATTCCTGAAAGCCCATGGCGGCGACGGCGTGATCAAACCGCTGCAGGGCTCGGGCGGGCAGGGCGTTTTCATCATCAACGAGGAAAACCGCCAGAACCTCAACCAGATCATCGAGGCGGTGACGCGCGACGGCTATGCCATCGTCCAGGAATACCTTCCCGCCGCGGCCAAGGGCGATTTGAGGATGATCACGCTCAACGGTCGTCCGCTCAAAGTCGCGGGCACATACGCTTGCCTCCACCGCTACAGCCAGACCGAGGACCACCGTTCGAACATCTCGGCCGGCGGCGCGGCCGACCTGGTCGAGCCGACCGAAGCGGCACTGAGGCTCGCCGAGATGGTTGGCCCCAAGCTGATCGACGACGGAATGTACCTCGCCGGCCTCGATATCGCCGGCGACAAGATGATGGAGGTCAACGTCGATACGCCGGGCGGGATCAACTTCATGGACGATGCGGCGAAAGTTGATTTTTCGGGTGCGATCGTCGATGATCTCGAACGCAAGGTGCGGCTGCAGAAACAATATGCCGGCACGTTGAGCAATCGTCAGCTGGCGGTGCTTTAACCCGTCCACGACCTTGACGCTGCGCCGCACAAATCCTATATCGCTGCCAACGCCACCCCGTTCGGGCCGGGCACCGCCGTCGCGCAGCAGTGCTCATGAATAGATCGGGATCAGGCTTCAAATAGCGTGAAAGCTGCAGGTTCGCCCCGGAAATCGGGGTCGTGAGCCATGCGGCTTTTCGCGTTTGTGCATGCGCAAAAGCTATCCGACCGCGAGTCGAACGACGACTGCGGCGACCCGAATCGAACCCAGAAGGGCTTTATATTCCATGGCTTCCAAGGCTCCGGCGAAACCCAAGGCGAAACCTGCGGCGAAGAAGACCGCTTCGCGCAAGATCATCAAGACGCTCGATGCGACCGCCAAGCGCCGCATCCGCAAGATGTTCGGCAACATCCACGAAGTCGTGGAAATGCCCAACCTGATCGAGGTTCAGCGCGAGAGCTATGAGCAGTTCCTTCGGTCCGATCCGTCGATCGATTACGTCTCGGGCCTCGAAAAGACGCTGCGCGGCGTCTTCCCGATCCGCGATTTCGCCGGCACCGCCGAAATGGATTTCGTCCATTATGAGCTCGAAGATCCCAAGTTCGATACCGAGGAATGCCGCCAGCGCGGGATTACCTATGCCGCGCCGATGCGCGTCACGCTGCGCCTGATTGTCTTCGAAGTCGACACCGAGACCGAAACCCGGTCGGTGCTCGATATCAAGGAGCAGGACGTCTACATGGGCGACATGCCGCTGATGACGCACAACGGCACCTTCATCATCAACGGCACCGAGCGCGTTATCGTATCGCAGATGCACCGCAGCCCGGGCGTGTTGTTCGACCATGACCGCGGCAAGACGCACGCATCGGGCAAGTTCCTCTTTGCCGCACGCGTCATCCCGTATCGCGGTTCGTGGCTCGATTTCGAATTCGACGCCAAGGACATCGTCAACGTCCGCATCGATCGCAAGCGCAAGCTGCCGGTCACCGCGCTGCTCCAGGCGCTCGAGATGGACGACGAGGAAATCCTCGGCACCTTCTACAACATCATCACCTACGAGCGTGGCAAGGACGGCTGGAAGATCCCGTTCGCGAGCGAAAACTGGCGTGGCCAGAAGCCGCAGTTCGACATCGTCGACGCGGCCTCGGGCGAAGTCGTTTTCGCCGCAGGTCAGAAGATCACGCCGCGCGCCGCGACCAAGGCGGTCAAGGACGGCCTCAAGGAGCTGCTGATCCCGACCGAGGAAATCTTCGGCCGCTATTCGGCGCACGACCTGGTCAACGACAAGACCGGCGAGATCTACATCGAGGCGGGCGACGAAGTTACGCCCGAGAACCTCGAGAAGCTCGACAACGCCAAGATCAAGAATCTTGACCTGCTCGACATCGATCACGTCACCACCGGCCCGTGGATCCGCAACACGCTTAAGGCCGACAAGGCCGAGGATCGCGACCAGGCACTGTCCGACATCTATCGCGTCATGCGCCCCGGCGAGCCGCCGACGCGCGAGACCGCCGATGCCCTGTTCAACGGCCTGTTCTTCGACCCCGAGCGCTACGATCTTTCGGCGGTCGGCCGGGTCAAGCTGAACATGCGTCTCGGACTCGATGCCGCCGACGATGTCACGACGTTGCGCAAGGAAGACATCCTCGCGGTCGTCAAGGAACTCGTCGACCTCAAGGACGGCAAGGGCGACATCGACGACATCGACCACCTCGGCAACCGGCGCGTGCGCTCGGTCGGCGAGCTGCTCGAGAACCAGTATCGCATCGGCCTGTTGCGCATGGAGCGTGCGGTCAAGGAACGGATGAGCAGCGTCGACGTGTCGACGGTGATGCCCAACGACCTGATCAACGCCAAGCCGGCGGTTGCCGCGGTCCGCGAATTCTTCGGCTCGTCGCAGCTGTCGCAGTTCATGGATCAGACCAACCCACTGTCCGAAGTGACGCACAAGCGTCGCGTTTCGGCCTTGGGCCCAGGCGGCCTGACGCGCGAACGCGCGGGCTTCGAAGTCCGCGACGTTCACCCGACGCATTATGGCCGCATCTGCCCGATCGAAACGCCGGAAGGCCCGAACATCGGCCTGATCAACTCGCTCGCCTCGTTCAGTCGCGTCAACAAGTACGGTTTCATCGAGACGCCGTACCGCAAGGTGATCGACAACAAGGTGACCGAGGACGTCGTCTATCTGTCGGCAATGGAAGAGCAGAAGCATACTGTTGCCCAGGCTAACGCCGAACTGACCAAGGATAACACCTTTGTCGAAGAACTCGTTTCGGCCCGCGAAAGCGGTGAATTCGTCATGGCGCCGCGCGATACCGTGACGCTGATGGACGTCAGCCCCAAGCAGCTGGTTTCGGTTGCCGCATCGCTGATCCCGTTCCTTGAAAACGATGACGCCAACCGCGCATTGATGGGATCGAACATGCAGCGCCAGGCTGTGCCGCTGGTTCGTGCCGAGGCACCGTTTGTCGGTACCGGCATGGAAGAGACCGTGGCCCGCGATTCGGGCGCGGCGATTTCGGCGCGTCGCGCCGGCGTCGTCGACCAGG
>CAZHWG010000115.1:0-5718 GCA_964535925.1 uncultured Sphingorhabdus sp. | reverse complement strand
GATCACCGCCGACTGCTTGCCCGCGCGATAGAGCGTCTGCTTGATCGCGACGACATCGGGGTCCTCGGCGGCCTGGCGCAGGAACGAGACAACGACGTCGAAACTTTCATACGGATGATGGACGACGATGTCCTTCGAGCTGATCGCCCCGAAACAATCGCCGCCGTGTTCGCGGATCCGCTCGGGGAAGCGCGCGGTGAACGGCGGGAACTTGAGGTCGGGCCGGTCTTCCTCGACAACCTGTTCAAGCGCGCCGGGACCGATGAAGCCGTCGACCGCGATGATGATCGAATCGTGCCCAACGACCGAATCACGTAACATGTCGGCCAGGGCCGCAGGCATGTTGGCGTCGATTTCCATGCGGATCACGCGCCCGCGGCGCCGCCGCTTGATGGCGCTGCGGAAATAGCGGACGAGATCCTCAGCCTCCTCTTCGACCTCGATATCGCTGTCGCGGATGATCCGGAAGCTGCCGCGCCCCTGAACCTCGTAGCCGGGAAACAGCCGCTCGGAAAACATGTCGATCAGCGTCTCGATCGCGACATAGGTCGGCGGCTCACCCGGCACCCGCACGAAGCGCGGCAGCGACGAAGGAATCATGACGAGCTCGTTGATCGCATGGCCGTCGGTGCGACGAATGAGTTCGAAGACGAGGCTGAGTCCGCGATTGGGAATGAAGGGAAACGGGTGCGCCGGATCGAGCGCCTGCGGCGTCAGCACCGCAAACACCTGTTCATCGAACAGCGTTGCGAGCGCATCGCGCCACGGTGCGGCGGTGTCCTTGTCGGCGGCGACGAGCACGCCCGCGTCCGTAAGTTCGCGCGAAATCCGGTGCCATTCGGCCTGCTGGTCAGCCATCAGCGCACTCGATGCGGTCTCGATCGCGGCGAGCTGCTGCGCCGGGGTGCGCCCGTCGATCGAGCGATATTCGATCTGCTGGAGGGTTTGCCCCTTGAGGCCGGCCACGCGGACCATGAAGAATTCGTCGAGGTTATTGCCCGAGATTGACAGGAATCGCAGCCGTTCGAGCAACGGATGCGCGGGGTTGCTTGCCTCTTCCATGACGCGCTTGTTGAACGCCAGCCAGCTCAGCTCGCGGTTGAAATAGCGGCGGCGCGCTTCTTCGGGTTCGATGCCCTCGGCGATCTGATCGATGTCGCTGTCATTGCCCGAGCGAGTGCCGGGGTTGATCTTGATCGGTGTCGCCATGTTCGTCACATATCCCCGTCGCGCTCGGCGAAGCCTTCGAAATCTGACGCCGCCAGCCTGGCGCGCGCCATGCGAGTGCTGACCCGTTTGCGTTCCGCGAGCGCGGCCTCGTCGAGCAAGCGCACGACGCGATGGATCGCGTCATAGCTGCGCTCGATGCGGGACACGAGAAACGCCGGCAATTCAGGCGCAATCGGCGTCGCGCGCTTGGCGAACAGGCGTTCGATCAGCGACAGTGCCAGGTCGTCGTCGGGCTCGCCGATCGTCGCGACGGGAACCGCCATCAGTCGCGATCGCAGATCGGGCAGCGCAACGGGCCATGATGCCGGCAGAGTATCGCTGACCAGCAGCAACGGACGGCGCAAGTCCTGCGCGCGGTTCCAAGCATGGAAGATCGCATCGTCGGACACGCCAGCGACGGGATCGATGACCTCGGCGCCGGTCGATCGGGCGAACAGATGCGCCAGAGTGGTGCGGCCCGATCCACGCGGCCCGGTCAGCACGCTCGCGCGCACCGGCCAGGTGGCATGATGTTCGAGGTGCCGGACCGCGGTCTGGTTGCTGCTGCCGACAAGGAAGTCTTCGCCCGCGCCTTCACGATGGCCGGTCCAGTCGAGCGGCAGCGCGAGCTGGTCGGTCGCGACCGAAGCGCGCGTCACCGGCCGCCGCGGGAAATCCGCAAGGTGCCCCCGCCCTCCTGAACGGTGAAGCCGCGCGCCTGCAACGCGGCGCGCAGGCCAGCGAGATCGCCACGATAGCCAACGCGCATGATCGACGTCCCGCCCAGCGCGACGCTGGTCGTTGTCGCCGATGCCACGCCGGCGGCACTCGCGACGGCGCGCTCGGTCGCGAGCAGTGCCGCGGCGTCGGGCGAATCGAACTGGACATTGAAACTGGTCAGGCTGGCCGCGGGCTGCGGCGCGGGCGCGTCTCCGTTCGGACCGTCAGACGTACCGGGGCCGGTGGTCGCGCCGTCGGCGGGCGTCTCTTCCTTCGCTTCTGGAACGTCCTTCGCCTCGACCGGCCTTTCGACGATCAGCGACGGGTCGGCCCGGAGCAGTCCGCTCGCCAGAGCAGCGACATAGATCTTGTCGATCCGGGCAACGCCGGCGGCCATCATCGCGGGGATCTTGTCGGCCGAATCCACCTTGAGAACGAAGCTATCGATAAACTCATTGTCGGGTCCGTGACGCGCAGCGAAATGGCCGGTAACCGGACCGCCCGGCCAGGCAAATTCGAGCCGCGCCGAGGGGATCAGGACATCGGCAGCACCATATTGATCGAGAATCGCGCGCCACCAGACTCGGCTGCGACGCCCGGTCTGGCCAGCGTTGAGCAGCAGCGTATCGATACCCGATCCGTCGGTGCGGACATAATCGATCGCGCTTTCCGAGGTCCGAAACCTCGCCCAGGCGCGTTGCCAGTCGGTCCGGCTTTCGAACACCTGCGGCATGTTGCCGATCCACGTCATCGGGACAACGAGCAACGGTGGCGAGCGACGTACTTGGCCGCTGACGCCGAGGATCTGTCCAGCGCGGGCGCGGTCGAACTGGACGCCGAGCGTGGCGATATAGCGGCCGGGGCCGATCTGTTCATGTTCGACGACGATCGCGCTGACGATCCCATTGAGCGCGCTGTCGCCCAGCTTGGGTGCGGCCGCGCCGGCGTGGGTCTGTTTGAACAGCTTTTCCCAACCGAGCCGTTGGGCCTCGCGCCAGCCCTTGTCGCGCGCCTCGATCGCAGTCTTGCCGGTCGTATCGACGAAAATGCCGTCGACCGCGAAATCGGCGCTCGAATTGATCGGCGCGATGCCGCGATCTCCGGCAATCTGCGCCCAGGCGGCGACCGCAGCGAGCAACGCCAACAGACCGAAAGCGATCGCCAAGACGCGGCGATTACGCGAAAAAGCGCCAAGGTGCCCGATCTGGCCCGCCGTGGCGGCCAATGGAGATGATGAAAGCGAGGTCACGCGCGCCCTTTTGACGACAACGGCGTGGAAATCCAAGCGCGAAGTCGCTAACCAGCCGCGCATGAGCAAGGACGACACCCCCCAGAACAATTCCGACAGCGGCTACAGCTATGCCAAGGCGGGGGTTTCGATCGACGCCGGCAACGCGCTGGTGCGCGCGCTGGGACCAATCGCGCGGTCGACTGCACGGCCTGGCGCCGACGCCGATCTCGGCGGCTTTGGCGGGTTTTTCGATCCGCGTGCGGCCGACTTCACCGATCCGTTGCTCGTCGCGGCGAACGACGGCGTCGGCACCAAGGTCAAGCTGGCGATCGATTCGGGCCGGCACGAGACGATCGGCATCGATCTCGTCGCGATGTGCGTCAACGACCTCATCGTCCAAGGCGCCGAACCGCTCTTCTTCCTCGATTATTTCGCCACCGGCAAACTCGACACCGGCGTCGCCGAGACCGTCGTCGCGGGCATCGCCGAAGGCTGCAAACAGGCTGGGTGTGCGCTGATCGGCGGCGAGACCGCCGAAATGCCGGGCATGTATGCCCAAGGCGATTACGATCTTGCCGGTTTCTGCGTCGGCGCGGTCGAACGCGGTGAGCAGCTGACCGGCGCCGATGTCGCGGCGGGCGACATCCTGCTCGGCCTGACGTCATCGGGCGTCCATTCGAACGGCTATTCGCTCGTCCGCCGTCTGGCGAGTGACAAGGGCTGGGCGCTCGACGCCCCTGCCCCGTTCAATGAGGATCAAACGCTGCTCGACGCGCTGCTCATGCCGACGCGAATCTATGTGAAAAGCCTGTTGCCGCTGATCCGGTCGGGCAGCATCCACGCGCTCGCGCATATTACCGGCGGCGGTTTGCTCGAGAACATCCCGCGCGTCCTGCCCAAAGATCTCCATGCGCATGTCGATGCGGGCAGTTGGGCGCAGCCGGGCATTATGGGCTTTCTCCAGGAGCAGGGCAGCATCGCGCCCGACGAGATGGCGCGGACCTTCAATTGCGGCATCGGCATGGTGTTGCTCGTCGCACCGGGCGACGTCGATGCTGTTTTCCAAGCGCTGAGCAAGGCGGGCGAAACCGTCCACACGATCGGCGAGGTTCGCGCCGGGTCACGCGGTTGCACAGTGACGGGTCCGGCAGACAACTGGCATGGCACCGCGGCGTGGAGTGCGCAGCATAACGCATGAGCGGGCCCGTGTTGCCGTCCTGATCTCGGGGGCGGGCACCAACATGGCGGCGCTCGTCTATGCCGCGAAACAGGACGACTGCCCGTATGAAATCGTCCTCGTCGCCTCGAACGACCCGCTTGCGCCGGGTCTCGCCCTCGCCCAAGCCGAGGGCATTGCGACCTTCGCGCATTCGCACAAGGGCATGGAACGCGCCGCCTTCGACGCCCAGATCGACGCGCAGTTGCGCGAGGCACGCGCCGACTATGTCGCGCTGGCGGGCTATATGCGGCTACTGTCGAGCGAATTCGTCGCCAATTGGGCCGGCCGGATGCTCAACATCCATCCCTCGCTACTGCCCAAATACAAGGGCCTCGACACCTACGCGCGAGCGATCGACGCAGGGGATAGCCATGCCGGCTGCAGCGTTCACATCGTCACGCCCGAGCTCGACGACGGCCCGGTGCTTGGTCAGACCGAGGTCGCTATTCTGGCAGGCGACACGCCCGAGACTCTCGCTGCGCGAATCCGCATCGCCGAGCACCAGCTCTACAGCCGCACGCTTGCCGCCTATGTCGGGCGCGAGAGAGATCCCGCCTTCCTGCTCGACAAGGTGCGCGCCATTGCGATGGCGCAGGCCGAGGCCGAGGAGACGCTGTCGCACGGAATGCCGTGTTTCGGCATCGTCAAAGGCAAGAAGTTCGCCTGGTTCACCGCCGATCATCACGGCGACGGGCGGATCGCGCTGCTCGTCAAGATCAGCGGGATCGAGGAACAAGCAATGCTGATCGAACGCGACGAAGCGCGCTATTTCCGCCCCGCCTATTTCGGCGACGGCTGGATCGGGATCAGGCTCGACATCGGAAACACCGACTGGGACGCGATCGCCGACTGGGTCGCGCGAAGCTGGCGATCGGTAGCGCCCAAGCGGCTGACCAAGCTGATCGACGCCGCCGACGCCTTCTGACGCCCGTGGCTAAAGATCGCGCGCGAAAATCAGGTCGTGATAGGTTGCCCTCGCGACGAGCGAGAGCAAGTCTGCGTCGGCTGCGCCCGCATCGCGTATGGCGATGGCGGACGCAGCCGGCATCGTTCAGCCGACGATTTCGTCGTCGCTGAAGAAGAACGCGATTTCGGTCTCAGCGTTTTCTTCCGAATCCGAACCGTGGACCGAATTGGCCTCGATCGATTCGGCTAGTTCCTTGCGGATCGTGCCCGGCGCCGCATCGGCTGGGTTGGTCGCGCCCATGATGTCGCGGTTGCGCTTGACCGCGTCCTCGCCCTCGAGGACCTGAACGACGACGGGACCGCTCGTCATAAAGTCGCACAGTTCACCGTAGAATGGGCGATCCTTGTGCACCGCGTAGAAGCCTTCGGCCTG
>CAZHWG010000114.1:0-5780 GCA_964535925.1 uncultured Sphingorhabdus sp. | reverse complement strand
CGGCCTCGAGCGGGACCTCGGCGAGCACGGTCGGCTGGAAGAACAGGCCGGGCCCGTCGATCGCCTCGCCGCCCGACACGACGCGCGCGCCTTTCGCCCTGGCATCATCGACCATCTTGCCGACCGCCTCGGGGCGGCGCGGATTGGCAAGCGGACCCATCGTCGTCGCATCGTCGAGCCCGTTGCCGACCTTCATCGTCGCGACGCGCTCACCGAACGCCTTCACGAAGGCGTCATAGACGCCCGACTGGACGTAAAAGCGCGTCGGTGAAACGCAGACCTGGCCCGAATTGCGGAAAGCGTTGGGCGCGATGATATCGAGCGTCCGGTCAATATCGGCATCGTCGAAGACGAGCACGGGGGCGTGGCCGCCCAGTTCCATCGTCGTGCGGATCGCATGGTCGGCGGCGAGCTTCATCAGGTGCTTGCCGACCGGGACCGAGCCGGTGAACGACAATTTGCGGATGATCGGGCTGGCGAGCAGGTGACCCGATACCTCGGCGGGATCGCCGAACACCATCTGCGCCGCGCCCGCCGGCAGGCCGGCATCGATCAGCGCCTGCAGGATCGCGAGCGCGGTGCCGGGAGTTTCCTCGGCGGGCTTGACGATGATCGCATTGCCCGCCGCCAGCGCCGGCGCGAGCTTGCGCGCGACGTTGAGCGCAGGGAAATTCCACGGTGCAAACGCGGCGACGGGGCCGACGGGTTCGTAGGTCACGCGCGCCAGTTGGCCCGGCGGGCGAACGAGGACGCGGCCATAGGTGCGGCGCGATTCCTCGGCCATCCATTCGAACAAATTGGCGGCATAGAGTGTTTCGCCGATCGCCTCTTTGAGAGGCTTGCCCTGTTCGCGCGTCGCGATGCGGCCGATGTCCTTCGCGCGTTCGCGGATCAGCGCGGCGGTTTTCTTGAGGATGCCGACGCGCGTGTCGAGCGGCGTCGCGCGCCAGTCGCGGTGACTGCGTTGCGCTGCGTCGAGCGCGCGGTCGAGATCGGCTTTGGTTGCCTTGGGCAGAACGCCGAGCATGTCGCCGGTGGCGGGATCGATCACCTCGATACCGTCGCGCGCGCCCGCGCCGATCACCTCGCCGTCGATCACCAGGGCAAGATCGGAATAGGCGGCATCGGTCATCGGGTGTTCCTTTGGCTGCGGCAGGTGTGAGCGGGCAAAAGCGGCGCTGCGTGCCTGCGCACATAAGTCTCGCCGCCGCGCTTTGCCACCCTTGCGAGCCGCGGACCTAGGGCTTAGAGCTTTTCGATCGAACCCCCGCCCCTACCGAAGGACTTGATCGCCGATGAAGAAACGCTTCCCCGACGCTGCCGCGGCCCTCGACGGATTGCTCTTCGACGGGATGACGATCTGCGCCGGCGGCTTCGGCCTGTGCGGCATTCCCGAACGGCTGATCGACGCGATCCGCGATTCGGGCGTCAAGGACCTGACCTTGGTGTCGAACAACGCGGGGATCGACAATGAGGGGCTCGGCAAGCTGCTGCGCACGCGCCAGGTCAAAAAAATGGTGAGCAGCTACGTCGGCGAGAACAAGGAGTTCGAGCGCCAGTATCTCGCCGGCGAGCTCGAGGTCGAATTCTGTCCGCAGGGCACGCTCGCCGAACGCTGCCGCGCGGGCGGCGCGGGCATCCCCGGTTTCTACACCAAGACCGGCGTCGGCACGCTCGTCGCCGAGGGCAAGGAGACCAGGGAATTCGAAGGCGAGGAGTATGTGCTCGAACGCGGAATCTTCGCCGACCTCGCCATCGTCAAGGGCTACAAGGCCGACGCGGCGGGCAACCTCGTGTTCCGCAAGACCGCGCGCAATTTCAACCAGCCAATGGCAACCGCGGCAAAGGTCTGCGTCGCCGAGGTCGAGGAGATTGTCGATGTGGGCAGCCTCGACCCTGACTGCATCCATCTGCCGAGCATTTATGTGAAGCGAATGATCGTCGGTGCGCCGTACGACAAGCGAATCGAGTTCCGCACCGTTCGCGAGCGCGAGACCGCCTGATGAAAATCGCCGCCAATGTGATGCTCGCGCTGCTGTCGGCAACGGCATTGAGCGGCTGCATCGCTGCCGCCGCGATCCCGCTCGGCGCGGCGGGCCTGATCGGCCGTGAACAGATCAACAAGGCCGACGGCCGGCCCGACGCTTCGGTTGCGCCGCCCGAACAGCGGATCGACGCTATCCCCAAGCTCGACCGCGGTTCAGCGAAGGCGGGCGTGGAGAGCCTGCCCAACATGCGTGTGGTGGACGTTGCGCCCACCGCCGAACCGACTTCCGCGAACGCGGTCATCCCTTTCGCGCGCCGCTCTCTGGCCGCCAAGGGCAGCTATGGCGACAGCTATGACGGCCTGACGCGTTACCTGTTTGCGAAGTCACAGGCGCGCGAGCGCGGCGCCGCCGTCCAGTCAGTCGTCCTGTTCCCCCATACCCAGGTCGAACATCCCGACTTTACCGTCTGCGCCGACATGCCGCTGGCGATGGTCGTCGATCTCGGCAATGCCGACGCGGCGACGGTTGCGCAGAGCGATCCGGGGTTGGTCGAGGCGGTGACCACCGCGCGCATGGCCGACGTTGGGGTGCAGTTCACCTCCGACCGATCGCCCACAGATGCGACCATGATCGCCGCCGCAATCGATGCCGCGGGCCTCGGCCCGGTCAAGCACGGTATCGACCTTTGGATGGCGGGCGACCTGGCAAGCACCGGCAAGGATTCGCTGCGCTGGAAGATCGCCAGCAGCCATTGCATCATCGCGCTGGTCGGCCATCGCCCTGGCGATTTCACGCAGATATACGACAATCCCGAAACGGCCGACGGATCGCCCGCGCTCGACTCGATGCGCGGCAATGGCTGGTTCCTGTTTCCGGCGCCGGGCGCGGACGTGGCCCTGTGATGCGACACGCCAAAGTCCCGGCCGCCGCTCTGGTATTCGCGCTGGCGGGTTGCGCCGCGCAGCCGCTCGCGCCGCCAGCCCAGCTCGCGGCGCCTGCCGCAGCAGCGAGCGAGGCCGCGCCCGATACGATGCGCTGGCTCTACGGTTCGGGCGAAGGCGCGGCTGCGTCGATCCAGGCGTTCCGCGCGCTGGCCGACTATGTCGAGCAAGCGGTCAAGACACCTCCCACTCCTCGCGTGTCAGTGGCAATGGGACTGGGCAAGCAGGTCGAGCAAGCGGTCGCCTGTGACACGCGGCCGACTGCGGTAGTGTTCGACGTCGACGAGACGCTGTTGCTCAACCTCGGCTATGAATATTGGCAGTCGGCAACGGGTAGCAGCTATTCAAGCAGCATCTGGGACGAATGGGAGCGGACGGGTTCCGCCGCCGTCGCGCCTGCGCCCGGCGCGGTCACCGCCTTGAAGCGCATCCGCGCGGCGGGTGTCACCGTCGTGTTCAATACCAATCGCAATGCAGCGAATGACGCGGGAACGATCGCTGCGCTAAAGGCCGCGGGCCTGGGCGATGCGGTTCACGGCGAAACGCTGTTCCTAAAGGGCGATGATGCCATGGGATCGGCCAAGGACGGCCGACGCGCGACGATCGCCGCGAAATATTGCGTGCTCGCGCTGGCGGGCGACAATCTGGGCGATTTTTCCGATCGCCTCAACGATCGCGACCTGACGCCCGCGGCACGCCGCGAACTGGTAGCCCGCGGGCCGCTGGCCGCGCTTTGGGGCAATGGCTGGTTTATTCTTCCCAACCCGGTTTACGGCGCGTCGATCGCCGGCGATATCGATGACGTTTTTCCTGAATCCGCGCGCTGGATGCCGCGCGAAACCCGTAACGAAGGCAAGTAATCAATGAGCGATAGCGAGACCAAGGCCGGTTGGAGCCGCGACGAGATGGCGGCACGCGCCGCACGCGAGCTGAAGGACGGCTATTACGTCAACCTGGGCATCGGCATCCCGACCTTGGTCGCCAACCACATTCCGTCGGGCATCGAGGTGACGCTGCAGTCGGAGAACGGCATGCTCGGTATCGGCCCGTTCCCCTATGACGAGGATGTCGATCCCGACCTGATCAACGCCGGCAAGCAGACGATCAGCGAACTGCCGTCGAGCGCCTATTTCAGTTCGTCGGACAGCTTCGCGATGATCCGCGGCGGCCATATCGACCTGACCGTCCTGGGCGCGATGGAGGTCAGCGAGGGCGGCGACATCGCCAACTGGATGATCCCGGGCAAGATGGTCAAAGGCATGGGCGGCGCGATGGATCTCGTCGCCGGGGTCAAGCAGATCATTGTCGTCATGGAACACACGTCGAAGAACGACGACCCCAAGTTCATTCCGGCATGCACGTTGCCGCTAACCGGCAAGAACGTCGTCGACATGATCATCACCGATCTCGCGGTGTTTCGCCGCGACGACCATACCTCACCGTTCCGCCTGATCGAATGCGCGCCCGGCGTCAGCGCGACCGACGTCGCGGCCAAGACCACCGCGCATTACATCACCGATTGAGCGCGTGACCGACCTTAAAAGGACCTTCTGACCGATGGCGGTTGGCGAGATCAGGCTGCGCGGCAAGGCGCTGGCAATCGCCGGGATCGGAGGGTTCGCGCTGCTCGCATGGGGGAGCAGCAGCTGGCGCGATACGCGCGCGCCAGAGGAGCAGGCGCGGCTGACCGCGCCGCTCGACAACGCCGAAAAATTGCACGGTCTCAAGATCGATTACCGCGAGCTCGACAACCGGATCGGTGCGCTGATGCAGCGCAAGGACATGACCGGACTGTCGATCGCGGTCGTCGAACAGGGACGCCTGACCTTTGTCAAAGGCTATGGCACGACGATCGCGGGAGGCGGCGAGCCGGTCAGCCCGGCGACGGTGTTCCGCTGGGCCTCGCTATCAAAAGGCGTGGCGAGTACCGTGGTCGCCAAGATGGTCGCCAAGGGGCGACTCGATTTCGTCCATTCCCCCGCGTTTTACGGGTCGAGCCTGCGGCTCCCCGACCATGCTGAGGAGCGCGTCACGCTGCTCGACATCCTGTCGCACCGGTTGGGCCTGCCCAAGAACGCCTATGACGGGCGGCTCGAGGGCGGCAAGTCGCCGCGCGAGATTCGGGCGGCGCTCGCCGACGTTTCGCCAGTGTGCCCCCCGGGCACGTGCCACAGCTACCAGAATGTCGCGTTCGATACCGTGTCCGAGATCGTCGCGCGGGCGAGCGGGCGCCACTATGCCGACATGGTGCGCGACACGCTGTTCCGGCCACTCGGCATGACGTCGGCAAGTATCGGCAGTGCCGGGATCAAGGCTTCGGCGCATTGGGCGCACCCCAACCATAACGAGCGCGCGCTCGAGCTTGCCGAAGCCTATTATCGTGTCCCTGCCGCCGCCGGTGTCAATTCGAACATCATCGACATGGCGCGGTGGATGACCGCGCAGATGGGCGAGACGCCGCGCGTCCTGTCGCCGGCGTTGCTCGAGGTCCTGCACAAACCGCGCGTCGCGACGGCGCGACCCTATGGCGGCTCGACCTTCGGCCGCGCTCTCGACCATCCCGCTTATGGCCTCGCCTGGCGCAGCTTCGATTTCCGCGGCCACCACCTGGTCGGCCATAGCGGCGCGGTGGCGGGCTATCGATCGACGCTGATCTTCGATCCGAAAACTAAGGTCGGTATCGCGATGCTGTGGAACAGCGACAGTTCGGTGCCGTTTCGCCTGCCCGGCGAAGTGCTCGACGACTATTACGGCGAGCCGTTCACCGATTTCCTCGATCTGCACGACGCGCCGGCCAAAGCGCGCGACCGGGCGGCACCCGGCTATTCCGTGCAGGCGCACACGACCACGC
>CAZHWG010000113.1:0-5802 GCA_964535925.1 uncultured Sphingorhabdus sp. | reverse complement strand
GGACGATCGCCGCGGTCGGCGCGGTCGGGCAGGTCGCGACGATCTTCACGCAAATGCAGGTCAGCGAGAACGACCAAAGGCTGGTCGGTTTCGCCAGTGCCGAGGAGCGCGACTGGTACCGCGCGCTGACTCAGGTCCAGGGCGTCGGGTCGAAGGTCGCGCTGGCGATCCTTTCGGCGCTCGAACCCGACGACCTGACGCTCGCGGTGGCGCACGGCGACGCCGCGATGGTCGCGCGCGCCAACGGCGTGGGTCCCAAGCTCGCGACGCGGATCGTCAACGAATTGAAGGACAAGGTCGGCGGGGCCGCGCTCGGCGCATTGGGCGGCGGCACCGCCCCGCCCGCCGGATCGCTCCAGGCCGACGCGGTCGCCGCGCTGACCGGCCTCGGCTTCAAGCCCAACGAGGCGAGCAATGCGGTCAAGGCCGCGAACGACGAACTCGGCGCGGGCGCGGGGCTCGATGCGCTGGTGCGGCTGGCGCTCAAGAAGGCGGCGAAGTGAAATCGCTTTCTGAAATTTTTCGCCCGGTAGATTGGATAGATTGGTTGCGGCTGGCCGTGCTGCTGATCGCATCCGCCATGCTGATACCGTTGATAGGCTTTATGGCAGACTCTTCGTACGACGGATTTGGCTCTTATGTCTTTGTGCTGTTCATAATGGCATTCGTGTTTTCACCAATGGTAGTTCCAATAATCTGGTCGGCCCGTCATCGTCCCCGCTGGATACGCCTCGGGTACATCGCGATCGCGTTGATCGGGGGTGGGCTCGCGATTTTCGCCTATCGTGTAACGCTTTTCCCAACTGACGATGCGCTAAGTGGCACCGTGTTATTCTTCGTCCCACTGGCTCATTGGATAGCGCTTGGCGCGTTCGCCTTTGTCGTTGACCCATCTCGCCGCCACGCGAAAGAAAAGGCGTGACCGAACCCGATCGCCTCGCCGCGCCGATGCGCAAGGCCGACGATATCGATGCGGCGCTGCGGCCCAAGAGCCTCGACGAGTTCGTCGGGCAGAAAGCGGCGCGCGAGAATCTGCGCGTTTTCATCGCGGCGGCCAGGCGGCGCGAAGAGGCGATGGACCATGTCCTGTTCTTCGGCCCGCCGGGCCTCGGCAAGACGACGCTGGCGCAGATCGTCGCGCGCGAGCTCGGCGTCGGGTTTCGTGCGACGTCGGGGCCGGTGATCGCGAAATCGGGCGACCTTGCCGCATTGCTGACCAACCTCGAGGACGGCGACGTCCTGTTCATCGACGAGATCCACCGGCTCGCTCCTGCGGTCGAGGAGATCCTCTATCCGGCGATGGAGGACCGCGCGCTCGACATCATGATCGGCGAGGGTCCGTCGGCGCGCAGTGTGCGGATCGACCTGCCGCAGTTCACCCTGGTCGGCGCGACGACGCGGCAGGGCCTGCTGACGACGCCGCTGCGCGACCGCTTCGGGATCCCGTTGCGCCTCAATTTCTACACCGTCGACGAGCTCGAACAGGTTGTGCGCCGCGCCGCCGGACTGCTCGGGCTCGACCTGACCGACGATGGCGGTCACGAGGTCGCCAAGCGATCGCGCGGCACGCCCCGGATCGCAGGCCGGCTGCTGCGCCGGGTGCGCGATTTCGCGGCGGTCGCGGGCGACGGGACGGTCGATGCGGCGATCGCCGACGCCTCGCTGACCCGGCTCGAGGTCGACTCGCTCGGCCTCGACGCGATGGACCGGCGCTATCTCGGCATGATCGCCAACCTCTATGGCGGCGGGCCGGTCGGGGTCGAGACGCTCGCCGCGGGGCTTTCGGAGCCGCGCGACACGATCGAGGAGGTGATCGAGCCTTACCTGATCCAGCTCGGCCTCGTCGCACGGACCGCGCGCGGGCGGTGTTTGAATGCGCTGGCGTGGAAGCACCTGGGCCTGGCGCCGCCGAAAGAGGGGCGCGCGGCGCAGGACGGCCTGTTCGACGCGAAATAGGATGTTTGCCGCAGGCTTAAGCCTCCAGCCTGAACAGCTCCTCGACGGCGCAGCCGAACGCCGCCGCCAGTTTCAGCGCGATGATCGTCGAGGGGACGAAGACGCCGTTTTCGACGGTGTTGATTGTCTTGCGGCTGACCCCGACGCGCTCGGCGAGATCGGCCTGCGTCCAGCCGCGCGTTTCGCGATGGGCGCGCAGCGTGTTGGTCAGCGCTTCAGGCATCGGCGTAGGCGCGACGCTCGAGCATGGTAAATCGCACCGCCGCGACGACGACGCCGATGCTGACGACGATATGGATCGCTTCGCGCACCTGCATCGGTTCGATTCCCGCGGTCGCATAGATCACCAGCGCTACGCCCATGCTCAGCACGAAACCGAGCGAAAGCGCCTCGCCGCGATGGGCGCGCGTGACCTCGTCGTTGAGCAGCGCACGCACCGACTTGCTATGGAGCCAGGCGCCGCCGTTCCACAGCAACAGGACGAGCACCGCCGACAGCAATATCCAGCCCCCCACCGCCACCTTGTCGACCAGCCGCGACGCATTGTCGGCGGGAATGAAGAACACCGTCTGCTGCGCGGCGAAGATCGCCGCCATCGCCGGCAGCATCTGCGTGCGCCTGCGTCCCAGACGTTCGGCTGTTTCGATATCGGATTGGGTCATGATTGCCTCTCTGTGTAACCTGTGAGTTACATGTAACCTCTGGGTTACTCGTTCGTCAAGCCGATTGTCGCTTCCCCCCGATTCGCCGCGACGCTAAGACGCGGCAGATGACCGATCTTGCTCCCCTTGCCCCGATTTCGGGCCGTTTCGTCGGTGCCGAGCACCACTTCGCGGTGCGCATCTACTACGAAGACACCGATTTGAGCGGTATCGTCTATCATGCCAATTACCTGCGCTACATGGAGCGCGCGCGCTCCGACATGCTGCGCCTTGCCGGGATCGACCAACGCGCGGGCGTCGAGCAGGGTCTCGGCGCCTATGCGGTGACCGACCTCAACATCCGCTACCGCGCCCCCGCGCGGCTCGACGACGACCTCATCGTGACGAGCACGGTCGAAAGGGTGCGCGGCGCGTCGTGCGTCATTCATCAGACGATCAGACGCGACGATACAGTGCTGACCGACGCGCGTGTCACCGCCGCATTGCTCGACCCCGCCGGCCGCCCGCGCCGCCAGCCCAAGCCATGGATCGCCGCCTTCGAAGCGATCAGAACAGGAAACGCCGTCCCATCATGACCATGCCCGATATCTCGCTCGCCACCGATGCCGCCACGCTGTCGCCGGTCGCGCTGTTCATCCAGGCCGACATCGTCGTCAAGATCGTCATGGTCGGGCTGCTAGTCGCCAGCATCTGGACCTGGCTGATCATCGTCTCGTTCTATCTCCGGCTGCGCGGAGTGAACCGGAAATCGGAAGCGTTCGAGCAGGATTTCTGGCGCACCCCCGACATCGATTCGTTCCACCGCGAGCACGCCAAGTCGGCGCTGCCGACCGCGCGCGTGATGACCGCGGGGGTCAGCGAATGGCGCCGCTCGACCAAGGCCAAGGTCGTCGACCGCGCCGCGGTGCGCGAACGGCTGGCCAGCGCGATGCAGAGCGCGACATCGGGCGAAATCGACAGTCTGTCTGACCGGCTCAACATCCTCGCGACGATCGGTTCGGTCGCGCCGTTCGTCGGGCTGTTCGGGACCGTCTGGGGCATCATGCGCAGCTTTACCGCGATCGCCGCCGAGCAGAACTCGTCGCTCGCGGTCGTCGCACCGGGCATTGCCGAAGCCTTGTTCGCGACCGCATTGGGCCTGTTCGCCGCCATCCCCGCGGTGATCGCCTATAACCGCTTTTCGCACCGCATCGGGCGTTTCGAGGCGCGGCTCTATCGCTTTGCCGACGGCTTCCACGCGACGCTGAGCCGCGAGCTCGAGAGCGACGCCTGAGATGGCGATGGGCATCCACCAGCCGGGCGGGCGCGGGCGTGGCGCGGGACGGCGCGCGCCGATGGCCGAGATCAACGTCACGCCGCTGGTCGACGTCATGCTCGTGCTGCTGATCATCTTCATGATCACCGCGCCGCTCCTGGTCGCGGGCGTGCCAGTCAACCTGCCCGACAGCCGGGCGAAACCGATCGACCAGCAGGATCGGGAGCCGGTCCAGATTTCGGTGGTCGAGGACGGGTCGATCTATATCGGCGAGGACCAGATCGCGCGCGGCGAGATGACCGCGATGGTCGAGGCGCTCGCGCGCCAGCTCGGCGACAATCCGCCGCAGATCCTGCTCCGCGCCGATCGTAGCCTCGATTATGGCGCGGTGATGCGCGTGATGGGCGAGCTCAACCGCGTCGGCCTCAACCGCGTTTCGCTGGTCACGACAGGTTCAGCGGGGGCGCCATAGCCCATGGTTCGATGGCTTTAGACCGCACCGACTCGATCAGCCTGACCGTCGTGGTCGCGGCGCATCTCGCGCTGTTCGCGGCGCTGTCGGTCGACCTGTTCGCCAAGCCGCCGCGCAGTTTCGACAACCCGCCGATGGAGGTCGACCTGATCGCGGAAAGCGCGATCACCAGCGCGGCGCCCGACCTCAGCGCTTCGCCGCCCGCGGCGCGCCTCGCCGCCGAGGAAGGGCCGGTCGAGGATGCGATGATGGCCGAATCCCAGCCGTTGCCGCTGCCAAGAATCGAGCCCGTGCCGACGCCGCGCGCCGAACGCCCGACTCCCGCGCCGCGCGTGACACCCAAGGCGCCGTCGAGACCCACCCCGCCGGCGCGATCCGAACCCGCTCCGAAGCCAGCCCCCAAGGCGGCGAAAAGCGCACGGCCGACGGGCAACCTCAAGGGCCTGCTCGACGGTATCGGCAAGGAAGAGAATGCGTCGAAATCGAAAGCCGCGCCGGCGCAGAGCGTCGGCGAGATTCGGCGCGCGATCTCGGTCAGCATCAACGCCGAGGTTCGCGGTCCGTGGAACCGCTGTTCGGTCAGCGGGATCGACGTCGACCAACTCAAGACGACGATCGTCTTTCGCCTGAGCAAATCGGGTGCGCTCGCCGGGTTCGACCGCGTGTCGACGAGCGGCGAGACACCGAGCAACGCGCCGCAGGTCGACCGTTTCGAGGAATGCGCCAAGCGCGCGATTCAGCTTGCCGCGCCCTTCGACCTGCCGGCCGAGAATTACGATTACTGGAAGACCTACACGCTCGATTTCGAAAAAAGGTAGCTGCCATGTCCCTACGTTCCCTCCTGCTTCTCGCCGCCGCGCTGGGCGTAATGCCCGCCACCGCCATGGCGCAGCAGCTGCCGCCCGCCCCGTCGACGCTGCCGCAGCAGACCACGCCGCGCGAAACCGTCACCGGGCAGCTCGGCAACGAGCGATCGGTGATCGCGGTCCCCGCGCTCGCCACGCCGCAATCGCTGCCAACCGCGGCAGGCAATACCGCGACGCTGGGTCGCCAGATCGGCGAAGTCATCTCGAGCGATCTCGAGCGCAGCGGCCTCTATCGCCCGCTCGGGCCGGGGAGCGTCCGCGCGATCAGCTTTGCCGAAGTCACCGCGCCGCAGCTGCCCTATTGGCGCGGCAGCAGCGCCGAAATGCTCGTCCAGGGCTTCGTTCGCGCCGACAACGCCGGCAACCTCACCGTCGGCTGCTATCTCTACGACGTCGCGCTGGGCAGCGAGCTCGTCCGCCAGGGCTATGTCGTCCAGCCCGCCGACTGGCGCCGCGCCGCGCATAAATGCGCCGATGCGATCTATTCGCGCCTGTCGGGCGAAGCGCCGTTCTTCGACAGCCGCGTCGCCTATATCGCCGAGACCGGCCCCAAGGGGAATCGCCGCAAGCAGCTCGCGATCATGGATTCGG
>CAZHWG010000112.1:0-5814 GCA_964535925.1 uncultured Sphingorhabdus sp. | reverse complement strand
ACCGCCGGCGTGCTGGTTGTCGCCTATCCGCTGTCCTTCGGCGATGCGAAATACAACCCCTATCCCCGCAACGTCCGGATCGGCGATGGCAACAGCTTCGTCCGCAACGGACGCGATCCGCAATACGAGGGAGGCGCGCAGATGGCGGCGGCCTTTGGCGGAGCATTGCCTCCGGTCGTCTGGGACGGGCTCGGCAATAACGCGCTCGCCGCGCCCGGCGATGTCGCGGTCCTGTCGCTCGGCCTGCCGGCACAGGGCGCCGATGTGACGCAAGCGCATCCCGTGCCGCTCTCCGATGTCGGCAAGACCATGACGCTCGCGCCGCTTGCGCCGGTGACGCTGCCCGAAGCGATCGAGGTGCGCGCACGGCAATGATCCGGATCGTCAGCCTGGGGTGCATCGGCGTTGCTGCCGCCCTGGCGCTGGGAGCCACAGCGCCCGTCGCCACGGTCGACGATGACGCGATCGCTGGAACGGGGTTTCCGACCCGGCTGTCGGACTATCGCTTTTTCGCTGACGCCGCGGCGCGCGACCCGGTCGTGGGCGTCATGCCCTACCGGCTCAACACGCCGCTGTTTTCCGATTATGCCGAGAAGCCGCGTTATCTCTATATTCCCGACGGCAGAAAGGCGAAGGCGAACGGCGAGGGGCTGCTCGCGCTTCCGGTCGGCAGCGCGATCGTCAAGAGCTTCGGCTACGAGCACGACGGCAAGATCAGGCTGATCGAGACGCGCGTGCTGCTGCACCGCGCCGACGGCTGGCTCGCGCTGCCCTATGTCTGGAACGCGGCGCAGGACTTGGCGGTGCTCAAGCTTGGGGGCGCGCGCGTGCCGGTGACCTTTACCGATCCGTCGGGCGCGAGGCGCAGCATCAGCTACGCGGTGCCGAACAAGAACCAGTGCAAGGAATGCCATGCGGTGAACGGCGCGGTGACGCCGATCGGCCCCAAGGCACGCAATATGGACGCAGCGTTCCTCGGTCAGCTGGTTGCGGCGGGCAAGCTCGACGTCCCGCCCGCAGTGGCGAAGCGCCTGCCGGTGTGGGAGGATCGCGCCAACGCGCCGATCGAGGCGGTGGCTCGCGCCTATCTCGACGTCAATTGTGCGCACTGCCATCGACCCGAGGGATCTGCCAGCAACTCGGGACTCAATCTCGGGTCGGAGGTCACCGATCGCGTTGCACTGGGGATCGGCAAGCGGCCGACCGCGGCGGGGCGGGGATCGGGCGACCTCGATTTCGACATCGTGCCGGGCGATCCGGCGCATTCTATCCTGGTCCACCGGATGAAAAGCCTAGAGCCTGGCATCGCGATGCCCGAACTCGGCCGGGCAACCATCGATGTAGAAGGCGTTGCCGCAGTCGAGGCCTGGATCGCTCGGCTGCGCTAGCCCGGTAAGGATCAGTTGGTGCGCGTCCATGTCTGGCTCTTGCAGAACGGACCGATGCATCCCTTGACGATCAGGCGGTTGCCATGAGCTTCGAGGACAGAACGATAGTCCTTGCCGGTCTTGGGATCGTAGATCCGGCCGCGCCATTCGTCGCCATCGCGGGTGAAACCGCTCAGCACCGCCAGGCCGAGCAGCTTGCGGCTGCGAAGCTTCGCATCGGGGTTGTTGACGTCGCGCTGGCCGACGCCGCCCGGCGGCGGCTTGAGGAACGTGACGATACGGCCGGACAGGTTTCGACCGCACGGCGCGATCTCGACGACGGCATCACGCGCCTCGGTCTGCCAACGGCCCTCGATCGTAGCGTTCGGAGACATCGCTGCGGCCGGAATGGCAGCCGTCGCGATCGCCGCGCCTGCCAAGAAAAACCGTAATCCCATTGCCTTGTCCTTTATCGAGGCGCCGTGCTTGCCAGCGTTCTCGCGGCGCGGCAAGGTCGGGTCATGAACAGCCCGGACCAGCCCGAGATCATCCTTTACGACTACTTCCGCAGCTCGGCATCGTACCGCGTGCGCATCGTGCTCAACCTCAAACGCGTTACGTATCGATCGGTGCCGACAAGCCTGCTGGAAGGCGACAACAAGGCGGCGGCCTATGTCGCGCGCAATCCGCAGGGCTTCGTGCCGATGCTCAGCATTGGCGACACCGACCTCACGCAGAGCCTGGCAATCATCGACTGGCTCGACGCGACCTATCCCGATCCGCCGATGGTGCCGTCGGACCCGCTGGAGCGGGCGAAGGTCCTCGCCGCCGCGCTGGTGATCGCCGCCGACATCCATCCGGTCGACAACCTGCGCGTCCTAAAATATCTCAAGAACACGCTCGGCCACGACCAGGCGACGATCGACGATTGGTACCGCCACTGGATCATCGAAGGCTTCGACGCGCTCGAACGCATGGCCCCGGGCGCGGGGCTGTTCGGGGGGGATGCGCCCAATCTGGCGGATATCTGCCTCGTGCCGCAGATGTACAATGCGCGCCGGTTCGCGACGCCGCTCGACGCCTATCCGAATCTGGTGCGGATCGATGCCGCGCTGCAGGCGATCGATGCGGTCGCGGCGGCGCATCCCGATGCGGTCAAGCCGGCGGATTGATCGGGCGGTCCGGGCGAGCGACTGGACTTGGCTGCGCGCGCCCGCAATAGTGCGCCGATGCCATCGACCAAGCTCAACCTGCCGCGCTTCCTGCCGTACCAGCTGTCGATCGCGTCGAACGCGGTCAGCCAGCTGATCGCGACCGAATATGCCGCGCGCTTCGGGCTGCGCGTCCAGGAATGGCGTGTCATCGCGGTGATCGGCGATCGCGAGGCGCTCGCCCAGCGCGATCTCGTCACGCTGACGCGGATGGACAAGGTCAGCGTCAACCGCGCGGTCCGTCGGCTGGTCGAGCGCGAATTGCTCGACCGCGTGCCGAACCCCGGCGACGGGCGTTCGCATCGCCTCGCGCTGACCAAGGCGGGGCGGGCGCTCTACGAAGACGTCGTGCCGCACGCGCTCGATATCGAACGCCAGGTCCTCAAGCCGCTCAGCCGGACCGAGCGCGAGCAGCTCTGGCACCTGCTCGAACGGCTGCGCGGCAGCGCCGACCGGCTGATCGAAAAACACGACTAGACGCGCCCAGTTGCCTTGTTTTCCGGTCGCATTCGCGATATAGTTTCAATTGAAACGAACACCGGGAAGGGTTGATTATGGACAGCGCGATTGCGGATAAAGACAAGTCGGATCATGCGGCAAACGAGATGGGCCTCGACGGGTTCGAGTTCGTCGAGTTCACCCATCCCGACCCCGAGGTGATGGCCGACCTGTTCGAGAAGCTGGGCTTCACGCACGTTGCGACTCACCGTTCCAAACCGATCCGTCGCTATGCGCAGGGCGACATCAACTTCCTCCTCAACATGGAAACCGGCGGCCAGCCCGCGATGTTTCGCGAGACGCGCGGACCGTCGGCCTGTGCGATGGGCTTTCGCGTCGCCGATGCCGATGTCGCGCTCAAGCTCGCGGTCGAACGCGGTGCCACCCCGGCCAAGCGCGACTGCGGACCGGGCGAACTCGACATTCCGGCGATCGAGGGGATCGGCGGCGCGCACGTCATGTTCGTCGACAAATACGGCGCCGAGGAAATCTACGACCATGATTTCGAACCGACCGGCAAGGGCAAGGACGACAATAGCGTCGGGCTGCACACGCTCGACCACCTGACGCACAACCTCAAGCGCGGCAACATGGATGTCTGGGCCGACTATTACGAGAACATCTTCAACTTCCGCGAGATCCGCTATTTCGACATTGCGGGCAAATCGACCGGCCTGTTCTCCAAGGCGATGACCGCTCCCGACGACAAGATCCGCATCCCGCTGAACGAGAGCCAGGACGACCACAGCCAGATCGAGGAGTTCATCCGCGAGTACAAGGGCGAGGGGATCCAGCACATCGCGCTGTCGACCGACGACATTTTCGATACCGTCGACAAGCTCCGCGCCAACGGCATCCGCTTCCAGGATTCGCCCGACACCTATTACGAGATGCTCGACAGCCGCCTGCCGGGCCACGGCCACGACGTGAAGGAAATGCACAAGCGCAAGATCCTGATCGACGGCTCGCCCGAGACCGGCGAGGGACTGTTGCTGCAGATCTTTACCGAGAACATGGTCGGGCCGATCTTTTTCGAGATCATCCAGCGCAAGGGCAACCAGGGTTTCGGCGAGGGGAATTTCAAGGCCCTGTTCGAAAGCATCGAGCTCGACCAGATCCGCCGCGGCGTGATTCCGGCGACGCGCGATGGAGAGGCAGAGTGAGCGGCGAAACGAACCTCGCGGCGGAGGGCGGTGTCAATACGGCCCCCGCGCCGCCGTTCACGGTGGAGCGCATCCATCACGTCGCCTATCGCTGCAGGGACGCCAAGGAGACGGTCGACTGGTACGGGCGCGTGCTCGGCTTTGCCTACACCAACGCCTTTGCCGAAGACCATGTCCCGTCGACCGGCGCCTACGACCCCTATATGCACATCTTTCTCGATTGCGGCGGCGGCAACGTCGTCGCGTTCTTCGAGCTTCCCGAACAACCCGAAATGGGCAGCGACCCCAACACTCCCGCGTGGGTCCAGCACCTCGCATTCGAGGTTTCGAGCATGGAAGAGCTCGAAGCGGCCAAGGCGCATATCGAGGGGCTGGGGATCGATGTGCTCGGTCCGACCTATCACGGCATCTTCCGCTCGATCTATTTCTTCGATCCCAACGGCCACCGGCTTGAGCTCGCCTGCAATATCGGCACGCCGGAGCAATATGCCGAACTCGCACGCGTGGCGCGGCCGATGCTCGAGGAATGGAACGAAACCAAGAAGGCACCGCAGCACGCGCAGTGGCTGCACGTCGACCCGGGCTCGCTGGTCGAATAGGCCGATCGCGCCACATTTATTTCATTCGGTCATTGCGAGCGCAGCCAAGCAATCTATCGTGAAGCCATGACCGGCGGCCGCGCCGCTGCGCTCTTGGCAATCACGACACGAAGATGGGAAGCCTTATGAAACTCGGATCGCTCAAACACGGCCGCGACGGCAAGCTCGTCGTCGTCAGTCCCGATCTCGCCTGGTATGCCGATGCGTCGCACATCGTGCCGACGCTGCAGGGCGCGCTCGACGACTGGTCGACCTATGCCCCGTTGCTGCAGAACCTCGCGACCGATCTGGAGCACAATGTCATTCCGCGCGAACGCTTTCACGAGCGCGAAGCCGCCTCGCCCCTGCCACGCGCTTATCAATGGGCCGACGGCAGCGCCTATGTGAACCACGTCGCGCTGGTCCGCCAGGCACGCGGCGCCGAAATGCCCGACAGCTTCTGGCACGACCCGCTGATGTACCAGGGCGGCAGCGACGCCTTTATCGGCCCGCGCGACGACATCCCGCTCGCCGACGAAGCCTGGGGATGCGATCTCGAGGCCGAAGTCGTCGTCGTCACCGGCGACGTGCCGCAGGGCATCTCGGCGAGCGACGCGCTCGATTGCGTGCTGCTCGTCGGACTGACCAACGACGTCAGCCTGCGCAACCTGATCCCCGACGAGCTCGGCAAGGGCTTCGGATTCTTCCAGTCGAAGCCGCCGTCGAGCTTTTCGCCGGTTTTCGTCACCCCCGACGAGCTGGGCGACGCCTGGCAGGACGGTAAGTTGAAGGGCGAAGTGATCGTTGAACTGAACGGCGAGCCGTTCGGCAAGGCCGACGCCGACGACGACATGACCTTCGATTTCGGCACGCTGATCGCGCATGCCGCCAAGACGCGGCCGCTCGGCGCGGGCACGATCATCGGATCGGGCACGGTATCGAACCGCGACAAGGACGGCGGTCCGGGCCAGCCGATCGCCAAGGGCGGCCTCGTCTT
>CAZHWG010000111.1:0-5830 GCA_964535925.1 uncultured Sphingorhabdus sp. | reverse complement strand
GGCGATCGCGTCGACCTTTCGCTGACGCAATCGATCACCGGCGACGACGATCAGGCGCTCTATGTCACCGACACCATCGTTCGCAACCTGCGCGTGCTCGCTACCGATCAGCGCACGTCGAGCAAGAACGCCGACGGCAAGGACGAGGTCCTGACCTTCGCTTCGGTAACGCTCGAAGTTACTCCGCGCATCGCGGAAAAGATCACCGTCGCCCAGGTCATGGGCAAGCTCAGCCTCGCATTGCGCCCGCTCGCCGACGACTCGGCCGAGCTCGAACGCGCGATCGCCGCAGGCGAAGTCTCGGTTCCCGAGGATGCAGCCGGCGAAAAACGCCTGCTGCTCGAAATCAAGTCGCGACCGATCGACACCGATATCACGTCGACCACCGGCGGTGAGGTGTCACGCTATGCGCGTCGCACGAAACCGGCCTTCGGCGGCGGCGGCAATACTGGCAATCTTGGCGGTCCGACCGTGATCGGCAGCTCGGTTTCGGCCGGCCCGACTTCGGCTCCGGTCTATCAGGGTCCCAGCGTCCGCGTCTCGCGTGGCGGTGAAGTCAGCGTAGTTCCGGTTGGGGGTAAATAAGATGAAATTGGCACACTATCTCGCGCAGGCATCGATTGCGGCCGCGATTGCCGCCGCCGCGACCTTCGCCACGACGGCGAGCGTTCCCGCCGCGGCGCAGACCGTCCAGAGTGCGGGCAACGACGTCCTCCTGTCGGTCGGTCGCGGACGCCTCGTCTCGCTGCCGAGCTCGATGAGCGACATCTTCATCGCCGACGACAAGATCGCCGATGTCCAGGTCCGCTCGTCGCGCCAGCTCTATATCTTCGGCAAGACGCCGGGCGAAACCAGCGTCTATGCGACCGATTCCTCGGGTAAGGTCGTCTATTCGGCGACCATCCGCGTCGGCAACAACATCGAAACGATCGACCAGATGCTGGCGCTCGCGATGCCCGAAGCGCACATCGTCGTCACCCCGATGAACGGTTTCGTGCTGCTGACCGGCACCGTCGCCGCGCCGCAGGATGCCGCCGAGGCCGACCGCCTGGTCCAGGCTTTTGTCGGCGAGGAGCAGCAGGTCCTCTCGCGCCTGCAGACGGCAACCCCGTTGCAGGTCAACCTCCAGGTCCGCATTGCCGAGGTCAACCGTTCGTTCGTCAAGGAAATCGGCGCCAACCTCTCGACCGCCGACACCACCGGCGGGTTCCTGTTCGGCGTTGCCACCGGCCGCGGCGCGACGGCAGTCGACCCGACCACTGGCGTCTACACCCAGCCTTCGGGCAAGAGCACGGTCGCCGGCATAATCCGCAACGTTCTCGGCCTCGATATCGGCGCCTCGTTCGACCTTGCCGAAACCGCGGGTCTCGTGACCACGCTCGCGCAACCCAATCTGACCGCCTTATCGGGCGAGACCGCCGACTTCCTCGCCGGCGGCGAATTTCCGATCCCCGTCTCGCAGGCGGGCGGCAACGGCAATTCGATCACTGTCGAATTCCGCAAGTTCGGCGTCAGCCTGGCCTATACACCGACGGTCCTGTCGAACGGCCGCATCTCGATGCGCGTGCGTCCCGAAGTATCCGAATTGTCGACCGAAGGCGCCGTCACGATCAACGGGATCCAGGTCCCTTCGCTCTCGATCCGCCGGACCGAAACGACCGTCGAGATGGGCTCGGGCGAAAGCATGATGATTGCCGGCCTGCTCAACAACCGGTCGACCAGCTCGATCAACAAGACGCCGGGCGTAGGCGACATTCCGATCCTCGGCGCCTTGTTCAAATCGGACAATTATCGCCGTGGCGAGACCGAACTGGTGATCGTCGTGACGCCGTATCTGGTCAAGCCGGTCACCGCGAGCCGCATCTCGTTGCCGACCGACGGCTATGAATCGACCAGCGACCTCGACCGCATCTTCATGGGCAAGACGTCGGGCGCATCAGACGGGACCCGGCCGATGCCGCGCTCCGACACCGCGCCTGCCCCCGATCCCAAGGTCATCGGCGCGGTGCCGCCCGCCGCCGACAAGGATCGTCGCGTCGCCACCAAGTCGAAGGACGCCGCCGACACCGCGCCAGGTTTCAGTTTCTGATCGCCGAGCGATCGAGGAGAATGACAATGATTAAAGCAAAACTGCTTGTTCCCGCCGCGGTTGCCCTGGCGCTCGGCGCCTGCAACACCGGCACGGCGGTTTCCAATCGCGGGCTTGAATCGGTCCACCAGCCGGTCGTCGGTCAACAGGCCTATTCGCTCGACCTGCAGCTGGCTGGCGGCGACCTGCCGCCGTCCGAACAGGGCCGCCTCGCCGGCTGGCTCGACGTCCTCGACGTCGGCTATGGCGACCGCGTCGCAATCGACGATGGATCGAGCTACCAGGCCGCCTCGGCCCGCGACACGATAGGCCGCATACTCGGCGCGCGCGGCTTGCTGATGGCCGACGGTGCACCGATGACGCCGGGCGTCGTTGTGCCCGGAACCGTCCGCGTCGTCGTCCTGCGCTCGACCGCCTGGGTTCCCAACTGTCCCGACACGGCGACCACCTATTCGAGCAATCCGACCAACAGCACCTCGTCCAATTACGGTTGCGCCACGAACAGCAATCTCGCCGCGATGGTCGCCGACCCGCAGGACCTGATCAAGGGTCAGGCGGGCGCGCTGACCGATCCCAACACCGCGTCCAAGGCGATCGGCGTGTATCGTGACGCCGAGCCGACCGGCACCAAGGGACTCAAAGAGACATCTACGAGCGATGGAGGGGGCAAGTAATGAACGCACCGTTTAAACCGCATGCGGGAACCCGCGACGCGTTCAACGCCTATGTCTGCGACGACGACACGCTCGAGATGCTGACGCCGATCGCCAGCGAACTGGGCTGGCCGCCCGAAAAATGCTGCAAGGGCGGGTTGCGCAACGCGATCCAGCAACTGTCGGTCTCGGCGAGCCCGAACATCCTGTTCGTCGACCTCAGCGAATCGGGCGATCCGCTCAACGACATCAATGCGCTCGCCGAAGTGTGCGAGCCCGGCACCGTCGTTATCGCGATGGGCCAGGTCAACGATGTCCGCCTCTATCGCGACCTGCTCGCCAGCGGGATCCATGATTACCTGCTCAAGCCGTTCGTCCCCGACCAGTTGCGCGAAACGCTGGTCAACGCGCAGGCTTTCTTCAACACGCCGCGCCAGGCCGCCGATGCGAGCGAAGAACGACTTCACCTGCTCAGCGCCGTGATCGGCGCGCGCGGCGGCGTCGGTGCCTCGACCGTGGCGACCTCGATCGCCTGGCTGATCAGCGACACCATGCACCGGCCGACCGCATTGCTCGACCTCGACGTCCATTTCGGGACCGGTGCGCTCGCGCTCGATCTCGAACCGGGTCGCGGCCTGACCGACGCGATCGACAATCCCAGCCGGATCGACGGGCTGTTCATCGAGCGGGCAATGGTCCGGGCAAGCGAGAATCTCGCTCTGCTGTCGGCCGAAGCGCCGATCCATCAGCCGATCATGACCGACGGTTCTGCCTTCCACATGCTCCAGGAAGAGCTGCGCAACGCATTCGACGTCACCGTGCTCGACCTGCCGCGCCACATGCTCGTCGCGCATCCGCATCTGCTGGGCGACGTCGCGGTAACGCTCATCGTCACCGAACTGACGCTGGCAGCGGCACGCGACATGATCCGGCTCAAGTCGTTCCTCAAGCAGAACGCGCCCAACACGCGCCTCGTCGTCGTCGCCAACAAGGTAAAGAGCGGCGCCGGCGAAATCAGTCGCAAGGACTTCGAGGAAACGATCGAAGGCCCGGTCGACTTCCTGATCGCCGACGACCCGAAGATGGCGGCGCAGGCGGCCAAGCTCGGCCGTGCCTATGGCGACATCGTCCGCGGTACCAAGGCAGGCCAGCCTTACGCCAAGCTCGTCCAGCACATCCTCGACGTCTCCGAAGAGGAGGTCGAAGAGGGTGGCAAGAAGGGCAAGGCCAAGGGCTCGCTCCTCGGCAAGATGAACCTCTCGACGATGTTCACCAAATCGGACGCAAAATGATGGTGCGCGGCGGACCGGCCAGATCGGCTTTCCGCCGCCTGCCCTCGCCTAGCGGAAAGCCATTATGAGCCTGTCGATCCTTCTTGTCCTGACCCTCGCGCTGTTTGCGCCGATGGTGATGTTCGTCTTCGCCTTTGGCGGCCCTTCGGCAGGCAAGGCGCAGACGCGTCGCCTGCTGGCGATCCGCGAGCGCCATGTCGGCGGCTCGGAAGAGATGCTCGCGGTTCAGATGCGCAAGACGATCAACAAGCGGACGAACCAGAAGAACTCCCGCATTGCCAACTACATGCCCAACCGCAAGCTGATGGAGAACCGGCTCAAGCGAACGGGCAAGAACTGGCAGATCGGCAAGTTCATGTGGACCAATGTCGGTATCGTGACGATGCTGACGCTGCTGTTCGCGGTGCAGGGCATGCCGCTGTTCTTCAGCTTCGCCGTTGGCGCGCTGATCGGCATCGGCCTGCCGCATATGGCGGTCAATTTCCTCATCGCCAAGCGGACGCGCAAGTTCACCGAGACCTTTCCCGACGCTATCGACCTGATGGTCCGCGGCCTTAAATCGGGCCTGCCGATATCGGAAACGCTCGGCATCGTCGCCAAGGAAGTCGACGGTCCGATCGGCGAAGAGTTCAAATCGGTCAACGAACGGATCCGCATCGGCAAGACGATGGACGCCGCGCTCCAGGAAACCGCCGACAAGATCGGCACGCCCGAATTCCAGTTCTTCGTCATCACGCTGGCGATCCAGCGCGAGACCGGCGGCAACCTCGCCGAAACGCTCGGCAACCTCAGCGAAGTCCTGCGCAAGCGTGCGCAGATGAAGCTCAAGATCAAGGCGATGTCGTCCGAGGCCAAGGCATCGGCCTATATCGTCGGCGCGCTGCCGTTTTTCGTCTTCGGCATCGTCTACCTGACCAACCCTGACTATATTTCGGGCTTTTTCCACGAGGAACGCCTGATCATCACCGGCCTTGGCGGGCTGGTGTGGATGGGCATCGGCATATTCATCATGAAAAAGATGATCAGCTTCAAGATTTGACGGGGGGTATCGAACGACTGCCATGAACAGCACAGTAGCAACTGGTCCCACGCTCATGGGCTTCGACGTGATCCTGGTCGCCAGCATATTGGCGGCGCTCGGGGCGGTCGCCGTGCTGCTTGCCATCTATGCCGCCGCCACGGTCCGGGACCCGATGGCCAAGCGCGTCAAGGCGCTCGCCGAGCGCCGTGAGCAGCTCAAGGCCGGCATCACCGCGTCGACCACGAAGAAACGCGCCAAGCTCGTCCGCAAGAACGAGACGACCGACCTGATGCGCAAGTTCCTCGGCTCGCTCAAGGTGCTGCAGGACGACCAGCTCAAGGTCGCGCAGCAGAACCTGGCGCAGGCCGGCATTCGATCGAAGGACGCCGCGATCGCGGTCATCTTTGGTCGGCTGGTCGCGCCAATCACGCTTGGCTTGATCGCTGCCTTCATGATCTACGGGATCGACTATTTTCCCGACTGGTCGCCGATCAAGAAGTCGGGTGCCGTCATGGCGGCGCTCATCCTCGGCTACAAAGGCCCCGATCTGTGGGTTAACAACCGCAAGAACAAACGCACCGACGCGATCCGCAAGGGGCTGCCCGATGCGCTCGACCTGCTCGTCATCTGCGCTGAAGCCGGCCTCACAGTCGATGCCGGCTTTCACCGCGTCGCGCGCGAGCTGGGCAAGGCCTATCCCGAACTGGGCGAGGAATTCGCGCTGACCGCGATCGAATTGGGCTTCCTTACCGAGCGTCGCCAGGCGTTCGAGAAC
>CAZHWG010000110.1:0-6002 GCA_964535925.1 uncultured Sphingorhabdus sp. | reverse complement strand
CATTTCCCACAGCACGTTGATGTTGATCGCGCCCTTGCCGTCGGCGATCTCGTGCGCGCGGCGGACCTGGGCGACCGCGCCGGCGATGGCGTATTCGACGAGTTCCTCGTGGCGTTCGCGCCGCGTTGCGGCGTGATAGACCTGGGGGATGATCTTGCCGGTCGGATCGTAGCTGTCGGCGTTGACCGCACTGACCGTGCCGATGCCGCCGGCTGCCGCCCAGGCGCCCGAACTGGCATGGTTGGTTGCGGAGACACCCTTGCCTCCCTCGATCAACGGCAGCACTTCGCGACCGTTGTACATAATCGGCTTCAGGCCCTTAAACACGGCAATCCTTTACGGTTGTGTGGTCGGCGCTGCTTCCCCTGCCGCCGACATATGTTGCGAAAAGCTAAGGCGAAGCGCGCCGCCCAAGTCAACGTAAGAATCTACGCTCGAACGCCCGATCGGGTTGCATCGAGGCGCGTCGCGTCGCCCAGCAAACGCCCGTAAAGCGTCACATAGGCGGCAATCATGTCGCGCTCTTCGAAAAGTTCGTGCGCGCGACGGCGGTTCGCCTCGCCGACCGAGCGGCGCAGTGCGGCATCTGCGGCGAGCTGCTCCAGCGCCTTGCGCAACGCCGCCGCGTCGCTGACGATGAAAGGCAGGTTCTCGGGCGCGACCATCGCCGCGACATCGCCGACGTCGAGGCTCGCCACCGGCAAGCCCGCCGCCATCGCCTCGATCACCGCGATCGGCGCCTGTTCGCTCAGCGACGACAGGCCAAGAATATCGAAATGCCCGATCCAGCGGTGCGGCTTTGCCATGAAGCCGGGCAGGATGCAGCGATCGCCCCAACCGCACGCGATCGCTCGCGCGGCGATCGTCGAGCGCTCGGGTCCTTCGCCGACGATGACCAGCCTTGCCTGCGTGCGGAGAGGGGCGGCGGCCGAGACCAGCGCCGGCAGGTTCTTGACCTTGCGCAGGCCCGCGACGGTGCCGATCACGACATCGCCGTCGGTCGTTGCGAGTCCGGGAATCGCCACGGTCGGCTCGCCGGCATAGTCGGCGACGGCGATCCCGTTGCGGATCAGCTGCGTACGCATCGCCGCGCGCCATTCGCGCGCGGCGATGCGTTCAAGCGTCTGCGACGGCACGACGAGCGCGCTCGCCGTCTTGAGCGCGAGGCGGCGGAAGGCGTTGCGCTTCCAGTTGCGCGCCACGCTTTCGTCCTCGTTGAAACCGTCTTCGTGGTGGACCAGCGGCGGCAGGCCGCGCGTGCCGCGAAACAGTCGGTGCGCCATGACGGCGTCCATCGCGCCCCAATTATAGGTGAGAACAAGGTCGAAACCGCGCATGTAATCGGCCAGCGCGACATAGCGCCTGAACCCTGGCCTGCCCCGGAGCGATGGCGCATCGGCGGGAAAATCGACCGCGATGGCGGGATCGATTGCGGCGCGCGCGCCGAGCGCGCCGGGCATCGCCGAGAGGATCGTGTGCTGAGCAGTGTCGCCGAACGCGTTCATCAGCCGGACGGCACGCGCCTCCTTGCCGCCCAATGAAAAGGTACTGTGCGCGTGAAGAATGCGAACCGGTGTGCGCATCGCACCCGTCAACCCGGCGCTCCGCCGTCGGCGGCGGCCAGCATCGCGTCGATCGCGGCGGCGGCCTCGGGCTCCTCGAGGCTCGGGGCATGGCCGGCATTGGCGACGGTGACGAGCGTCGCGCGGTTCATGTGGCCGAGCATCCTGGTCGCGGTGTCGGCCGAGAGGATGTCCGAATTGGCGCCACGCACGATCGCGACGGGAATATCGGCGAGCGCGTCGAGCGCGGGCCACAGGTCGACGCCGGTCTCATTGCCCGGGACCGCGAAGGGTTCGGCGATCTTGGCGTCGTAATCGGCGGCGATGCGCCCCTCGGGCGTCAGGCTGTAGGCGCGCTTGACGAGCCGCAGCCAGTCGGCGATCCGGTTGTCGGGAAAACGGTCGCGGCCCGCCTGTTCGGCGAAGACGCGCGCGGCATGGACCCATGTGCGATACGTCCCGCCCTGCCCGACATAGCCGCGGATCCGCTCGAGCCCGCCGGCGGCAACCTCGGGCCCGACGTCGTTGAGGACGACGCCGGCGATGCGGCCGGGGAGCATCGCGGCAAGGATCATGCTGACAATCCCGCCGAGCGAGGTGCCGACGCAGGCGAAGCGATCGAAGCCAAGCTCGTCGGCGAGCGTGACGACATCCTGCGCATAGGTCAGCGGGACGTAGCTCATCGGGTCGGGCGAATAGGCGCTGTCGCCGCGGCCGCGCAGGTCGAGCGCGACGACGCGCCGTCCTCCTGCCGCGATCCGCGCGGCGACAACCTCGAAATCGCGCGCGTTGCGCGTCAGTCCGGGGATGCAGACGACGGGCACGCCGCCATCTTCGCCAGCGCCGCTGCCGCGATAATCGCGATAGTGCAGCCGCAGCCCGTCGTTCGACCAGTAATAGCCGTCGCTGTAGGCGGCATCGCCGGTCGGCGGGTCGATATCGGTTGCGGGAGCGTCCATGACCTGACCATATCGCCCGATGACCGCCGATAGACAAGCACAGACCTACGCGCCGCGCGCCACGATCCTCGAACTCGGCGAGATGATCGGCGAGCCGGTGACCCCCGCCGCCTTTCCCGAGGCGACGCTGCGCTGGCGCAACGACCGCGCGGCGCACGAGGTCGGACTAGAAAAGCTGTCCGATACCGAATGGCTGGCGCATTTCGGGCGCTTCGAACCCTTGCCCGGCAGCCTCGATGTGCCGCTCGCGCTGCGTTATCACGGCCACCAGTTCCGCGTGTACAATCCCGACATCGGCGACGGCCGCGGGTTCCTCTTCGCGCAACTGTGCGACGACCGCGGCCGGTTGCTCGACCTCGGCACCAAGGGATCGGGCACGACGCCGTACAGCCGCAGCGGCGACGGCCGGCTGACGCTGAAGGGCGCGGTGCGCGAATTGCTCGCGAGCGAAATGCTCGAGGCGCTGGGCGTGACGACCAGCCGGACCTTCTCGATCGTCGAGACGCACGAGGAGCTGTGGCGGGGCGATGAACCGTCGCCGACGCGATCGGCGGTGCTCGTGCGGCTCAGCCACGGCCATATCCGCATCGGCTCGTTCCAGCGGCTGGCGCATGACGGCGACGCGGCGGGCATAAGGCGACTGGCGCGCTATTGCCTCGTCCACCTGCTCGGCCACGATGCCGAGGCGGTCGCGGGGCTCGACGACCAGGCGCTCGCCGAGGCGCTGCTGACCGAGATGGTCGCGCGCGCCGGCGATCTCGTCGCGAGCTACATGGCGGCGGGGTTCGTCCACGGCGTCCTCAACACCGACAATATCGCGATCACCGGCGAAAGCTTCGATTACGGCCCGTGGCGTTTCACGCCCAAATGGGCACCTGCCTTCACCGCCGCCTATTTCGACCATAACGGGCTGTATTCCTTCGGACGCCAGCCCGAGGCGCTCCACTGGAACTGCGCGCAGCTCGCCATCGCATTGCGGACGATCGCCGATGCCCCGCCGATGATCGCGATCCTCGAAGGCTTTGCCGACAGCTATCGCACCGCGTTCGTCGCCCGTTTCCTGTGGCGGCTCGGCATCGCGTCGCGCGGCTTCGACGACGATCTCGCGCTCGTCGCGGCCGCCGAGGCGATGATGGTCGCGACCGCGCTGCCGGTCGACGATTTCTTCTTCGCCTATGCCGCCGGGCGCGGCGCAACGGGCGAGGCCGAGCGCGGTGAATTCGAGGGAATGCTGGTTAAATATCGCCCGGCGCGCAGCCTCGATGCCGCCTATTGGACGGGAGCGGCGCCGCAATCGATGCTGATCGACGAGGTCGAGGCGATCTGGGCGGCGATTGCCGAGCATGACGACTGGAAGCCGCTGATGGCGAAGGTCGCGGCGGTGCGCGCCATGGGCGCGGCGATGGGAGCCCCGGCCAAGGCCTGATACTGTTCTAACGCATATTCCACGCCCCACCCCCCCTTTGTAGGGGAATAGAGGCAGGACGTTGAACGCCTACGGGCGGGCACTTAATTGCACTATTGGAACAAAGTCGCTCGGCCCGCTATGGAGGGGCCGGTCGCCGACCAGCCAGACCACCAGCCAGGATGCCGCATGACAGCCGAACTGATTTCGCACGAACCCGCAACGGGCGCCGAACTGTGGCGCGGGCCGATTGGCGATGTCGATGCCGAGGTCGCCGCGGCGCGCGGCGCCTGGTCCGAATGGGCGGCGCAGCCGTTCACCTATCGCGCCGAAACGATGCGCCGTTTTGCCAACGCGGTGAAGGCCGACGGCGATGCGCTCGCCGACCTGATCGCGCGCGAAACCGGCAAGCCGCTGTGGGAAGCGCAGACCGAGGTGACCTCGACCGCGAACAAGGTCGACATCTCGATCAAGGCGCACTCGGAACGCACCGGGCAACGCCGCGGCGAAGGCGCGATGAAGACGCGCACCGCCGTCCGGCACAAGCCGCACGGCGTGCTCGCCGTCCTCGGCCCGTACAATTTCCCCGCGCATCTGCCCAACGGCCACATCGTTCCCGCGCTGCTCGCGGGCAACACGGTGGTGTTCAAGCCGTCCGAAAAGACCCCCGCGGTCGCCGAAAAGCTCGTGTCGCTCTATCATGCGGCGGGCGTTCCCGAAGGCGCGGTGCGGCTGATGATCGGCGGCCCCGCCGAGGGCAAAATGCTCGCCAACCATGACGGGATCGACGGGCTGCTGTTTACCGGTTCGGCGCGCACCGGCCTGATCTTGAACCGGGCCTTCGCCGACAAGCCGGGCAAGATCCTCGCGCTCGAAATGGGCGGCAACAACCCGATCGTCGTCTGGGACACGCCCGATATCGCGACCGCCGCGGTGCTCGTCGTCCAGTCGGCGTTCCTTTCGGCGGGGCAGCGCTGCTCGAACGCGCGCCGGCTGATCGTCCGCGACAGCATGTACGATGCGCTGGTCAGGGAGGTGTCGACGCTTGCCGGGCGGCTGATCATCGACCATCCGCACGCCGATCCCGCGCCGTTCATGGGACCGGTGATCGACAACGAGACCGCCGAGGGGCTGATGGAAAGCTTCCTCTTCCTGCTATCGAACGGCGGCAAGGCGATCCGCCACATGATCCGCCCCGACGAGGACATGCCGTTCCTGACGCCGGGCATCATCGACGTCACCGAGCTGCCCGAGCGTCCCGATATCGAGCTGTTCGGACCGCTGCTCCAGGTTGTCCGCGTCGAGACGTTCGAACAGGCAATCCTCGAGGCGAACGCGACGCGTTTCGGCCTGTCGGCGGCCCTGATCGGCGGCACGCCGCAGCAATACGACCAGTTCTGGGCGAACATCCGCGCCGGCGTCGTCAACTGGAACCGGCCGACCAACGGCGCCTCGTCCGACGCGCCGTTCGGCGGCATCGGCCTTTCCGGCAATCACCGGCCGAGCGCCTATTATGCCGCCGATTATTGCGCCTTTCCCGTCGCGTCGAACGAGGCCGAAAGCCTGCGCGCGGCGATCGGCGTCGGATTGAAGCCGACCGAGGCCGAAGTGAAGGCCGCGGCGCAGGAGTAGGTGTAATTCCTCTCCCCATCCGGGGAGATGGTTAAATCGTCAATCGTACGTCACGCCCTGGTAGCCGTCGTCGACGAGGTCGCTGAAGCGCGTGATCTTGGGCTCGAACTTCATCTTCACCTTGCCGGTCGAACCGTGGCGCTGCTTGGCGACGATCAGTTCGGCGAGGCCGAAGACGCGCTCCATCTCAAGCGCCCAGGCCTCGTGGTCGGCGTGGACCTTGACGTCGTCGCTGTCGATCGGCCGCTTGGGCTCGCGCGCGGCGACGTAATAATCCTCGCGGAAGACGAACAGGACGATGTCGGCGTCCTGCTCGATCGAACCCGATTCGCGCAGGTCGGCCAGTTGCGGAATCTGCGGACTGCGGCTCTCCACCGAACGGCTCAGCTGGCTGAGCGCCAGCACCGGCACGTTTAGTTCGCGAGCTATGCCCTTCAGACCACG
>CAZHWG010000109.1:0-6056 GCA_964535925.1 uncultured Sphingorhabdus sp. | reverse complement strand
TCGGGCGTGTGCCGGACGGTAAAATCCTCGCGCGTGAAATGGAAAGTCAGCAGCTCAGCGAGCGCGGCGTCGTCTTCGACGAGCAGCATGTCGGCGTGCGACATGCTGCGATCAGCCGACCGGCTCGTCGGTGGGGTTCTCGCCACGTTCGCGGTCGGGCAGGCGATCGCCGGTGACCGCGTAATAGACCATTTCGGCGACGTTGGTCGCGTGATCGCCGATCCGCTCGATGTTCTTGGCGACGAACAGGAGATGCGCCGATTCGCCAATGTTGCGCGGGTTTTCCATCATGAAGGTGACGAGTGTGCGGAAGATCGAATTGTAGAAATCGTCGACCGCTTGGTCGCGCTCGCACACGCGCACCGCGACATCGGCATCGCGCGCGGCAAAGGCGTCGAGCACGTCGTGGACCATTTCCTTGGCGATCTCGGCCATCGACACGAGCAGCGAGACCGCCTCGATCGAGCGGCTGTCGGTCATCAGCGGGATGCGCTTGGCGATGTTCTTGGCGTAATCGCCAATCCGCTCGACGACGCCGGCGATCTTCATCGCGGCGACCATCTCGCGCAGGTCGTCGGCCATCGGCGCACGCAGCGCCATGACCTGGACGATGCGCTTTTCGACCTCTGCCTCGAGCTCGTCGATGACCTTGTCACTGAGGACGACCTTTTCGGCGAGTTCGAGGTCGTGGTTGGCCAGCGCATGCATCGCCTGGTCGAGCGCCAGTTCGGAGCGCCCGCCCATTTCGGAGATCATTCCGCGCAGTTCGGAAAGATCGTCGTCGAAAGCCTTTACCGTGTGATCCATGCCCGTGTTCATAGCGCTTTCCTGCTCAATCGTCAGCCGTAGCGGCCGGTGATGTAATCCTTGGTCCGCGTTTCGCGGGGATTGGTGAAGATGTCGGTCGTCTGGCCGTATTCGACGAGATTGCCGAGATGGAAGAAGGCGGTGCGCTGCGACACGCGCGCGGCCTGCTGCATGTTGTGCGTGACGATGACGATCGCATAGCGGCCGCGCAGTTCGTGGATCAGCTCCTCGATCTTCGCGGTGGCGATCGGATCGAGCGCGCTGCACGGCTCGTCCATCAGGATCACCTCGGGATCGACCGCGATCGCGCGGGCGATGCATAGCCGCTGCTGCTGGCCGCCCGACAGCGCGGTGCCGCTGTCGGTCAAGCGTTCCTTGACCTCTTCCCACAGGCCGGCGCGCTTCAGCGAGCGTTCGACGATCGTGTCGAGTTCGGCCTTGCCCTCGGCGAGACCGTGGATCTTGGGACCGTAAGCGACATTGTCGTAGATCGACTTGGGGAAGGGATTGGGCTTCTGGAACACCATGCCGACGCGGGCGCGCAGCTGGACGACGTCCATCGCCGACGAATAGATGTCTTCGCCGTCGAGCTTGATATCGCCTTCGACGCGGGCCGAGGGAATCGTGTCGTTCATCCGGTTGAGCGTGCGCAGGAAGGTCGATTTGCCGCAGCCCGACGGACCGATGAACGCGGTCACGTTGTCGCGATCGACATCGATCGAGACGTTATCGATCGCTTTCTTGTCGCCGTAAAAGACGCTGACGTTGCGCGCCGTCATCTTGGGATTGGGCGTACCGGTGGGAGAGATGGATTCGTGCATGGTTACCAGCGCTTTTCGAAACGGTTGCGAAGATAGACGGCACAGGCGTTCATCGACAGCAGGACGACGAGCAGGACGATAATCGCGGCCGAGGTCTTCTCGACAAAGCCCTTGTCGACTTCGTCGGACCACAGGAAGATCTGCATCGGCAGGACCGTCGAGGGATCGGTGAGACCGCCGGGCGGATCGGCGATGAAGGCGCGCATGCCGATCAGCAGCAGCGGCGCGGTTTCGCCGAGCGCGCGCGCCATGCCGATGATCGTCCCGGTCAGGATGCCGGGCAAGGCGAGCGGCAGGACGTGGTGAAAGACGACCTGGACGCGGCTCGCGCCGACACCCAGCGCGGCATCGCGGATCGACGGCGGGACGGACTTGATCGCGTTGCGTCCGGCGATGACGATCACCGGCATCGTCATCAGCGCCAGCGTGACGCCGCCGACCAGCGGCGATGAGGTCGGCATGCCGAACAGGTTGATGAACACCGCGAGCGCAAGCAGGCCGAAAATGATCGACGGCACCGCGGCGAGATTGTTGATCGAAACCTCGATGATGTCGGTCAGCCGGTTTCGCGCGGCATATTCCTCGAGATAGAGCGAGGCGAGGACGCCGACGGGAAAAGCGAGGACGAGTGTGACGAGCATCGTCAGCAACGACCCCTTGAGCGCGCCCCATATCCCGGCAAGCGCGGGATCGGTCGCGTCGCCGCCGGTCAGGAAGGCGACGTTGAAGCTCGTCGACAGCGCATCGCGGCTATCGAGCAGCATTGCCGCGCGTTCGGCCTCGGCGCTGCCCTCGCTCTTGTTGGCGATGTCGATCGCCGAAGAAGCGGGCAGGTCGAATACCGTCTTGCCAAGCAGCAGATCGGGATTGGCGGCGATCCGGCGGCGGACCAGCACCCAGGCGCCATCACTGAAATACTCGTTGGCGCGCGGACCGTAAGCCGCAGTCGCGGCATAGTCGACCAGCCCCTGGAAATCGGCATTGGCCAGCGCGGCCTCGCCGCTTCCCGAGCGCAGCAGGTCGGGGTCGAGGCCGATGGGCGCGGTTTCGAAATCGACCGGCAGGGCGATGCGCGTCTGGGTAAATCCGCCGATGCCGTTGCCGATCATGACGATCAGCAGGAAGGCGAGGAATGCCGCCGACGTGGCAACCGCGGCGAGGCCGATATACTTGAACCGGCGCTCGGACGCGTAGCGCCGCCGGATGCGCGCCTGCATGTCGGGAGCGTTCCAGTCGGTCGGCGTGGGATCCACCGTATCGAACGAATCGTCGTTATTCATAGGCTTCACGATATTTCTTCACGACGCGCAGCGCGACGATGTTGAGCAGCAGCGTGACGATGAACAGGACGAGGCCGAGCGCGAACGCGGCGAGCGTCTTGGCGCTGTCGAATTCCTGGTCGCCGGTCAGCAGCTTGACGATCTGCGCGGTGACCGTGGTGACGCTGGCAAAGGGGTTGGCGGTCATGCTCGCTGACAGTCCGGCGGCCATGACGACGATCATCGTCTCGCCGATCGCGCGGCTGACCGCGAGCAGGACGCCGCCGACGACGCCGGGTAGCGCGGCGGGCAGGATCACCTGGCGAATCGTCTCGCTGGTCGTCGATCCCATCGCCAGCGACCCGTCGCGCATCGATTGCGGCACCGCGTTGATGCTGTCGTCGGCCATCGAGGAAACGAACGGGATGATCATCACGCCCATCACGACGCCCGCGGCCATCGCGCTTTCGCCGCTGGCATTGGGGATGCCGATCATCACGGCGAAATCGCGCAATGCGGGTGCGACGGTCAGCGCGGCGAAATAACCGTAAACCACCGTCGGCACGCCTGCGAGGATCTCGAGGATCGGCTTCATCCAACGTCGCACCCCGGGCGCGGCATATTGGGTCAGGTAGATCGCGCTCATCAAGCCGAGCGGGATGGCCACCAGCATCGCGATGATCGCGCCGATCAGGATCGTCCCCCAGAACAGCGGGATTGCGCCGAACTGATCGGGATCGGCGACGCCCGAAGCGGGGTTCCAGTGCGTGCCCGTCAGGAACGCGAAGGGCGAGACCATGCCGAAGAAGCGGATCGATTCGAAGATCAGCGACAAGACAATGCCGACCGTTGTCAGGATCGCGATCAGCGACGCGATCAGCAGCGTGGCCATGACGACGCGCTCGACGCGGGTGCGGGCACGAAAATCCTGCTTGAGCCGGGTATAACCGTAGGCCCAGCCGGCGAACAGCAGCAACGCGGCGCCGACCGCGCCGATCGAGGAATAATAAGAAATCGCGCTGCGATACGGCGCAACGAGCGCGGCGGCCTGCGGATTGAAGCCGACATCGAGCTGGCCCATCGCGATGCTGCGCGCTTCGCCGAGGATCGCCGCGCGAGAGAACATGTCGGCTGGCAGATTTGCCGCGGCGGGCGTCGCGAGAACCGCATCGGTCACCAGCGATGGTGACAGGGCCGACCAGACAGCGAGGAATATCAGTGGCGGGACGACCGCCCACAAGGCGACGTACCAGCCATGGTAATTGGGCAGCGAATGAAGCGCTCGAGGGCCTCCGACACGCGAAAAGCCGCGCGCCTTGGCGCGTCCGGCAAGCCAGCCGACGACCCCCAGGCCGACGATCAGGAACAGCAGTGCCGGTCCGGATATCGTCACCAATCATGCCCCTCTTTACTAACGCCAATGGGGATGCCGGAACTCGGCACCCCCATCGCAATTCGGTTTCGGCATCAGGCCGTGTTACTTCAGCTCGGCGCCGTCAAGCGTCGTCATTGCCTTTGCCGTGGCATTGACCTTGGCTGCGACATCGGCGGGCGACACGATCAGCCCCTTCGCCTTGAGATAGCCGCCTTCGCCGGCGCCCTTGAGGAATTCGGCGACATATTCCTTAATGCCGGGAATGACACCGACGTGCGCCTTCTTGACGTAAATGTAGAGCGGGCGCGCACCGGGATATTCGCCGCTGGCGATCGCGGCATATTCGGGCGCGATGCCGTTCAGCGGGATGCCGCGGACCTTGTCCTGGTTTTCCTCGAGATAGCTGTAACCGAAGACGCCGACGCTGTTGGGGTTCTTGGCGAGCTTGCCGATCATCAGGTTATCGTTTTCGCCTTGCTCGACATAATAAGGCGCGCCGCGCAGGTCGGTGCAGCTCTTTTCGAACCCGTCCTTGTCGCTGTCCTTCATCGCCTTCATCCTGGGGTCGGCTTCGCAACCCTTGAGAAGGATCAATTCCTTGAACGCGTCGTAGGTGCCGCTGGTCGAGGGCGGACCGTAGACCGAGATGCCGATAGCGGGCAGCGACGGATTGACGTCCTGCCAGGTCTTGGCGGTGTTGGGCTTCCCGTCGACGTTCGCGGCGAGCGCCCTGTAAAGATCCTGCGGGGTCAGTGCGAATTTCGGTCCGTCGACCGATTCGCCGATTGCAATTCCGTCGATGCCGACCTGGATTTCAACGATGTCGGTCACGCCGTTGGCGGCGCACTTGTCGAATTCGGACTTCTTCATCCGGCGCGAGGCGTTGGAGATGTCGGGATAGGCCGCGCCGACGCCCTGGCAGAAGCGCTCCATGCCGCCGCCGGTACCGGTCGATTCGATCTTCGGCGTCTTCATGCCGGCGTTGGCGCGGACGAACTCTTCAGCCGCGGTGGTGGCGAACGGATAGACCGTCGAAGAGCCGACCGCCGAAATATAATCGCGCGATGCGCCCGAGCTTCCCGCCTGGTCGTTGCAGCCGGCAAGAGCGATCGCCGAGACGGCGAGGAGTGCGAATGTCTTGGTCATTGCTGTATTCCTAAACCCTGTTGGATGTCTGCACGCGACGGGCGATGCCGTCGTGCGATGCAGCCCAATCGGCTACGGCAATGACAATTTCATGACTCGCGGGTCACAATTTTATGACGGTGTTACCGCATGGCCATCGTCATCGTTGCAGGGCAGCGCAATCGTCACTTGCGTGCCGTGCCCGCTGCGGCTGGCGATATCGATCCGCCCGCGATGCCGTTCAACGATATGCTTGGCGAGACTGAGGCCGAGCCCGGTCCCGCCGGCGGCCCGGCTGCGCGCCGAATCGACGCGATAAAAGCGTTCGGTCAGGCGCGGCAGATGTTCGGACGCGATGCCTTCGCCATGGTCGCTGACGCGGATCGTGACCATGTGATGACCATCGCGTGCGATCGCAATCTCGACCGGCGTGGCGGACCGTCCGTATTTCATCGCATTGCCGACGATGTTGTGGAGCAGCTGCGACAGCTGGGCGCGATCGCCGAGAACCGACGGCAGTGCTGGCTCGGCGTTCACCGCGATATCGTCGGCACGCGGGTCCTGCCCGTTGGCGATTTCGCCGACGACCTGATCGACCAGTTCGACAAGATCGATCGAGTCGGTCGGCGCGCGGAACTTGCTCGCCTCGATGCGCGACAGCGACATGAG
>CAZHWG010000108.1:0-6065 GCA_964535925.1 uncultured Sphingorhabdus sp. | reverse complement strand
CGTGGTCATGATGACCTCGAGCGCCGACTTGTCGGGGAACTTGGGATGCGGGTCGACCGGGATGCCGCGTCCGTTGTCGGTGACGGTCAGGCGGTTGCCGGGTTCGAGCGTGATTTCGATGCGGTTGGCGTGGCCCGCGACCGCCTCGTCCATCGAGTTGTCGATCACCTCGGCGGCGAGATGATGGAGCGCACGCTCGTCGATCCCGCCGATATACATGCCGGGACGGCGACGCACGGGCTCGAGTCCCTCGAGCACCTCGATCGAGGATGCGTCGTAATCGGTTTTAGTCGCTGGAGCGCCCCCCAAGGCGCCGAAAAGATCGTCGGCCATGCCAAGGGCTATAGGGGGCGGGGAGTCGGCCCCGCAAGGTCAATCTGGTGCGCCGGTTCGGGTTTTGCGATGCGCCTGCCAGCGCGCGTTCGACCACAGCTCGATCAGCGTGCGCGCGCGGCGCTGCTGCGCCCGATCCAGCGCATCGCCGGTCAGCTCGCTATGGCCGCCATCGAACGACCAGGTGCCGCGTTCGGGGTTGTAGCCGACGCGGCCCGTCGCATCGACGAGGCCGATCCGCGCCGGTGTGTCGAGATCGCCGATATGCTGAAGGACGGGGCGCTCGGGCAGGCGCGCAGGGCGGTTCGAGAGGATGTCGACGAGCATGTCGCGCAGGTCCTGCAGGCCGGCGAATTTGCCTGCGACGCCGCGCACGTTAGTCACCGCAACGGTGCGCGTCTGGCTGTCGTTGAGCATGTGGCCATGGCCGAGAAAGCCGTCGTCGAGCAGCGATTCGCCGTGGTCGCCGACGACGAGGAGGACGGTGTTGTCCCATTGTCCCGACGCCTTGAGCCGCGCGATCAACGCACCGAGCGCGGCATCGGACCAGGCGACCGCGTTGTAATAGGTCCGCGCGAGCGTGGCGCGATCGGTGCCGTCGGTGATTGCGCCGCGCGACAGCGGCGAGGGTTCGACGAGGTTGTCCATGCCGTCGTGCCAATAGGGAAAGTGCGGCGACTGGAAGTTGAAATAGGCGAACAGCGGGCGGTCGGTCGGCGCCTTGCCGAGCCGCGCGTCATAGGCGGCGAGCAGGCGCGTCTCGTCGACCAGCAGCGATCCTTCGGCGGCGAACGCGCCGGCACGCTGGTCCTGCAGTACGTGAGCGTCGACCATCGGATCGGCGACGCGCATGCCGGTCGCCGCGGCAATGCCGCCGAAGCTCTCGGGCTGGCCCGAAAAGACCGCGACGCGATAGCCCGCGCGCTTGAGCAGCGGGAACAGCGAGGCGCCCGGGTGGGTCGGGGCGAGTTCGCCGGTGAACAGGCTCTTGAGCGAGGCGGTGGTGAAGCCGACATGGCTGTAGGCGGGGAAATGGCTGCCCTGGCGCGCGAGCGCCTCGAGATTGGGCGCGACGGCCTTGCCATGGACGCGCATGCCCAGAACGTCGCCGCGCATGCTTTCGATGACGACGACGACCAGATTCCTGGGCTTCGCGGGCAAGGCGAGCGTGGCGGGCGGGGGCGGCGCGACGACGGCGGTGAAATCGCCGCCGATGCCGTCCTCGTCGCGGCCGTTGTTGGGAACGTCGAGCGCGAAGGGATATCGCGTTGCGTCGAACGGCGCGGGGTCGCACGTGAGACCGAAGACGCCATAGCCGTCGCGGTCGAAATCGGTGGCGAGGTCGAGCACGCCGCGGACCGCGGCGAGCGTGACGAAGCGTTCGGCGACGAAGCGCGTGTCGCCGATCCGGTCGGCGATTGCCATCAGCGGGACCAGCGCAACGAGCCCGGCGGCGAAGGCGATCCGCCAGCGGCGCGAGACGCGATAGAGGCGACGCGAGGCCGGCGCGTCGCGCCGCGCCGCCCAGCGCATCGCGAGCGCCGCGAAACCGATGGCGGCTGCCGCGAGGGCAATCGCGAGGCCCTGCCCGGCGAGGACATAGAGCAGCGCGTCGGTCATGCTGCCGCCGCCGAGATCGCGCATCACGCGAAAGCTCATCGCGTCCGAAAGATAGCGCAGCACCTCGTAGCGCACGACGATCAGCGCAACGAGGATGCCGGGGACGAGCAGGCCGAGATTGAAGACCAACAGGCGCCCGTTCCAGCGGCGGCGGTGAAGCCTGACGACGATCCACGCGATCGCGGCGGCGAACAGCAGGTTTCCGAGCAGCAGCAGGGGGGCGAATGCGGCCCATTCGATCGATGTATCGAGCGTGCGCGATGCGCCAAAGCCGCCGGTAAAGACGCCAAACTTGCGGTTCGCCAGGACGAGCTCGAGCAGCGCGGGGACAGCGACGAGCACGGCGAAGCCCGCGCCACGCCATGCGGGCGCTACCGCGCGCTGCGGCGTACGCCTGTCTGCTGTTCGATCGCGAACCATGGCCCCCCTTAATCCGGGGAGGTAAATATCGCGTTTTCCACTGTCAAACGCCGCGATGCTGGTGTCGCGTTGGCCTATCGACCGCGACGAGTGGATCGCTTGACCGTGTTTTACTGCCTGCCTATCATCGCTTTAGCTCAGTATTACGGTGAGCGTGGGGGTACGAAATATGCCAGCATCGATCTTCATGCGGGCGCGTCACGCGTTCGCGGTCAACCTGGAGCTTGGCCTGTCCGGTGCGGAACAACGCAGCCAGGCGAGGATGGCGCGCTATTCGGTGCGCGAAGTCGAACAGGCCGAAGAGGACGCCCGCGACCAGCGGTTCTCCGCCGAACGACGCCGCGACGCGGCCGAACGGCGCGAAGCCGAACTGGCCAAGGAGATCGCCGAATGGGGCGAGAAGGCCGATTATTCGCTGTCGAAGGACCGCGAGGACCTTGCGCGCGCAGCCCTTGCGCGACAGGTCGACCTGGAACGCGAGCAAGCGCGACAGGGCGAGACCAAGGCGCAGGCAAAGCGCGAGATGAAGCGCCTGCAGGCGTTAGGCGAGGCCTTGTCGCAGCGTCGCGAGGAAATGGCGGAACAACTGCGCGCGGCGAAGATCGATCGGGGGAGCGCGTTCGCGAGCGATGACGGGGCCGGGCGCGACACGATCGAACAGGCTGTGGCGAAGGCCGAACAGCGCTTCGCGCGGATCATGGACGACCTCACCCGGGATCCGCCCGCGTCGAGCGACGACAAGGCTGCATTCGCGGAAATCGATGCGATCCGCCGTGAAGACGCGGTCGCGCAGCGGCTTGCCGCGATCAAGTCCGGTGCTGCCAAGGCCAAGGCGGGCAAGAAGAAGCGTTAGAGCAACGGGTGCGGCGCTGACTCCAGCCGACCGACCGGGCGCGCGTATGTCCTCCCCCTTCCCGAAGACGGGGAGGACGCGAATTCGTGCGTGCCGGATCGGCGCAGCGGGTTAGCGGACGCGCGGGCCGCCGAAGGGGAGTGGCGGGGGCGGGCGGCGCGTGCCGCGCGGCAACTGCGCCTGATAGGCGCGACCGCAATGTTCGACGCAATAGGGATAGCCCGGATTGACGTCGACGCCGCAGAAATGGAAATCGGGCTCGCCGGGATGGCCCATCGGCCAGCGGCAGATCCGCTCGTTGAGATCGAGCAGGCCGGTCTTGTCGGCGATTTCGGCGCTCGGCTTGGCGGGCACGCGGCGACGCGGCGGGGCGGGCGGGATCGGCGGCTGCTGGTCGCCCGGGCCCTGGCGCAGGAAGCCGCCGGGGCCGACCGAAACGATCTTGGGGGTCGAGAACTTGCTTTCCTCGGGCATCGGCTGCGACTGGACGCCGGCGGCGGCGGGACGCGGCGCGGCGGGCTCGGCAGCGCGCGGCGCAGGTGCCTTCGCGGGGGCCGGCGCCGGCTTGCGCGCCGGGGCGGGCTTGGCGGGCGCGGCCTTGGCAGGTGCTGCCTTCTTCGCGGGTGCCTTGGCATCGGCTGCCTTGACCGGCGACGGGCGCGACTTGCGGCCGAGACGATGCGCCTTGCCGATCACCGCGTTGCGGCTGACACCGCCGAGGTCGTCGGCGATCTGGCTGGCGGTGAGGCCTTTTTCCCAGAGCGATTTGAGCTGGTCGATACGTTCGTCGGTCCATGCCATGTGGCGGCGCACCCTTCCTGAAAATGCTGATGGCGCGCATGCCGGTGGCAGCGCGCGCCCGTCTCTGCGTGGCGAGTTAGGGATTCGCGAGCCGGATTGCAACTTGCCGCGTGCGCGTTCGGCCGATAGGCGCTGCCGTCATGGATAACGAAACGAGTCTTTCATCGCCGGGGCGCGCCGCTCCGCGCTTTCCCGAACCCGGTGTGCGAACGATCCGGTCGGTCAACTGGTCGGGCACCCGCGCGCTCCTGATCAAGGAAATCCGCCGATTCATGAAGGTCCAGACGCAGGCGGTCTGGGCCCCCGCGCTGTCGGCGATGCTGTTGCTCGTCGTGTTCTCCGTCGCGCTCGGCCGTTCGGGACGCGAAGTGATGGGCGTGCCCTTTGCCGCATTTATCGCGCCGGGCCTGGTCATCATGGCGATGATGCAGAACAGTTTCGCCAACGCCAGCTTCTCGCTGCTCGTCGGCAAGATCCAGGGAACGATCGTCGATTACCTGATGCCGCCGATTTCCGAAGGCGAACTGCTCTTCGCGCTGGTCGCCGGGTCGGTCGTGCGCGCGCTGCTGGTCGGGGCGACGGTGTGGGTCGCGGTGCTGCTGTTCGTCGGCGGCGCGGCGCTGCCGCAGCATCTCTGGGCGGTCGCGGTTTTCGGCCTGCTCGGCTCTGTCATGCTCGGTTTCATGGGGGTCATCGCGTCGATCTGGGCCGAGAAGTTCGACCATGCCGCGGCGGTGACCAATTTCGTCATCGCGCCGCTCGCGCTTCTGTCGGGGACGTTCTATTCGGTCGAGGCGCTGTCGCCGGTGTTTCGCGCGATCAGCCACGCCAACCCGTTCTTCTATGCGATATCGGGTTTTCGCTACGGCTTTATCGGCGCCACCGATTCGCCGCTGGCGATCGGCATTGCGGTGCTCGTCGCGGTCAATTTCGTGCTGTGGGGCGCGTGCCTCGCGCTGCTGCGCTCGGGCTGGCGGCTCAAGGCCTGACCGGCCAGGGCCGCGTCGCGATCAGTGGCGCAGCCGTGCCTTCAACGCATAATTGCCCGACCCGCTGAGGTCGAACAGCGACCCGATGCCGGGATGGTCGACCGGATCGCCTTCGGCATCGCGCAGCAGGTTCTGCTGGCTGACATAGGCGACATAGCTTTCCTCGGCGCTTTCGGCGAGCAGGTGGTAGAACGGCTGGTCCTTGGCGGGGCGAATGCCCTCGGGGATCGAATCGTACCACTCATCCGAATTGGCGAAGACCGGATCGATGTCGAACACGACGCCGCGAAAATCGAACATGCGGTGGCGCACGACGTCGCCGATCGAAAACCTCGCGGTCGAAATCGGCGGCATGTCGGGGAGGGCGCGCGACTCGACGCGGCCGACGAAGGGGAAATCGGTCATGGCTTCAATGTAGGCGGCCTCGGCCGGGCTTCAAGCGAAATAGCGTCGCGTGACCCGCGCGTTGCGCAAAGGCTTGGCAAAGTTCGAACCATTGGCTATTGGCCCGCTTCCTGACGACCGGCCGGACGATTTCCCCCGCGCCATTCGCCTCTGCGGAGAGGTGGCAGAGTGGTCGAATGCGCTGCACTCGAAATGCAGTTTACGGGAGACCGTAACGTGGGTTCGAATCCCACCCTCTCCGCCACAGGCCTCGTGAGACCGGTGAGACCTGGATCCGGGACAGTCAGGCGGCCGCCGACCGACGGGATCGGCGATTCCAGCCTCCGCAATATTACGGAATGCGTGCTGCGCGGCGATCGGCGATGGTGGATTTCCCAACGACCGGGAGATCGCCATGACTATCGCACCAACCCATCGCCTCGGCGCCGTTTTCGCGCTCTTGCTGGGCGCGCTCGTCGTGCTGGCGGGGTGCGCGACGGCGACGCCGTACCAGCCGCTCAGCGCGGGGCAGCACGCCTCGGGCGGCTATTCGGAGGTGCAGTTGGAGCCGGGCCGCTACACCGTCGCCTTTGCCGGCAATACGCTGACCTCGCGCGAGCGGGTCGAACAATATATGCTGTTCCGCGCCGCCGAACTGACGCTGC
>CAZHWG010000107.1:0-6065 GCA_964535925.1 uncultured Sphingorhabdus sp. | reverse complement strand
GGCGAGCTCAACGCCGGTCTCGAAAGCCGCGGGATCAAACTCAGCGTCAACGACTTGCTGGTCAAGGCGCTCGCGCAGGCGCTGATGATCGTGCCGAAATGCAACGTGGCCTTCGCCGGCGACAGCCTGATCGCCTATAGCCGCGCCGATATCTCGGTCGCGGTCAGCATTGAGGGCGGCCTGATCACGCCGATCGTCGTCGGCGCCAACGAAAAGTCGGTCTCGGCAATCGCCACCGAGGTCAAGGATCTCGCCGGGCGCGCCCGCGACGGCAAGCTCCAGCCCCACGAATATCAGGGCGGCACCGCGAGCATCTCAAACATGGGCATGTTCGGCATCAAGCAGTTCGATGCAGTTATCAACCCGCCGCAGGGCATGATCATGGCGATCGGCGCGGGCGAGAAACGCCCCTATATCGTCGATGATGCGCTCAGCGTCGCAACGGTGATGAGCGCCACCGGCAGCTTCGACCACCGCGCCATCGACGGCGCCGACGGCGCACAACTGATGAAAGCGTTCAAGGAGCTCGTGGAGAACCCGCTGGGGATGTTGGCTTGAGGGAATGTTGGACTCGGTCGGCCTAGGTGGTGATGGCGATGAAGTCGTTGCAATTGAGATCGCCTTTGCGCGTTTTGGCGTGGACGTGCCGGTCGAGGACGCCCCGGGTTGGGTAACAGTTGGCGATGTCTGGACAAGCTTGTGTCGATTATTGCCCCATGTAGCCACTCAACCGAATGCATTTCTACGTTTTTGTATCGCGCTTTGTGACGAGACCGGTGCTGACCCTGAAGAGGTGGATGAGCAGTCGAGGCTAATTGTATGAGCAGTCGTGTTCCCTCCATCCGCGTCACCGCGATGCCCGCCGATCTCAACCCCTATGGCGGTGTATTCGGCGGCTGGATCATGAGCCAGATGGCATTGGCGGCGGGATCGCTTGCATCGCGCCACGCCAGGGGCAAGGCGGTCGTGATCGCCGCCGACGACCTGCGCTTTCCCGGCGCGATGACGCTCGGCGACGAGCTGTCCTGCTATCCGGTGATCGAGAAGCAGGGGACGAGCTCGATGACGATCGCGGTCGAAGCGATCGCGCGCGAACGCGACGGCGAAACCGAAACCCGCGTCGCCAGCGGCCGCTTCACCTTCGTCGCCATCGGCGCCGACGGGAAGAAGCGCGAAATTACCCCTACGGTTTGAACGAAAGCAGAGAGTTATGGCCGAAACTTACGACCTCATCGTCCTTGGCAGCGGGCCGGGCGGATATGTCGCGGCGATCCGCGCGAGCCAACTTGGCCTCAAGACCGCGATCGTCGAGCGCGAGCTGCTCGGCGGCATATGCCTCAACTGGGGCTGCATTCCGACCAAGGCGCTGCTGCGCTCGGCCGAGATCTTCCACTATATGAACCATGCCAAGGATTACGGGCTGGCGGCGGAAAAGATCACCGCCGACCTCGACGCCGTCGTCAAGCGAAGCCGCGGCGTCGCCAAACAGCTCAACCAGGGCGTCACGCACCTGATGAAAAAGAACAAGATCGCGGTCCACATGGGCACCGGCACGCTGACGGGGCCGACCAGCCTGTCGGTCAGGGGCGACAAGGGAGAGGAAATGCTCACCGCCAGGCATATCATCGTCGCAACGGGCGCACGCGCGCGCGATCTTCCCTTCGCCAAGGCCGACGGCAAGCGCGTCTGGACGTACCGGACGGCCATGACGCCGCCCGAAATGCCGAGCAAGCTGCTGGTCATCGGGTCGGGCGCGATTGGCATAGAATTCGCCAGTTTCTACAACGACATGAGCGCCGATGTTACCGTCGTCGAGATGCTCGACCGCGTCGTCCCGGTCGAGGACGCCGAGATCAGCGCCTTCCTCGAAAAATCGCTTAAGAAACAGGGCATGACGATCATGACCGGGGCAGGGGTAGAGAGCATCGACGTCGGCGCAAAGGGCATCACCGCAGCGATCAAGGGGAAAGACGGCAAGGTCGCCAAGAGCGAATTCAGCCACCTCATCGTCGCGGTCGGCATCGTCCCCAATACCGAGAATATCGGGATCGAGAAGCTCGCCGACATGGATCGCGGCTTCATCCAGATCGATCCCTATGGCCGCACCAGATCGAAGGGCCTGTGGGCGATCGGCGATTGCGTTCCCGGCCCCTGGCTCGCGCACAAAGCGAGCCACGAAGGCGTCACTGCGGCAGAGGCGATCGCGCAGGAACTGGGGAACAAGGATGTCCACCCGCACGCGCTCGACCGCAACAACATCCCCGGCTGTACCTATTGCCACCCGCAGATCGCATCGGTCGGCATGACCGAGGCCAGGGCGAAGGAAGCCGGCCATGACGTCAAGGTGGGCAACTTCCCCTTTATCGGCAACGGCAAGGCGATCGCGCTCGGCGAGGCCGAGGGCTTCGTGAAAACGGTGTTCGATGCCAAGACCGGCGAGTTGCTCGGTGCGCACATGATCGGCGCCGAGGTCACCGAGCTGATCCAGGGCTATGTCGTCGGCAAGACGCTCGAGACGACCGAGCTCGAACTGATGAACAGCATATTCCCGCATCCGACGCTGAGCGAGATGATGCACGAAAGCGTCCTCGCGGCGTATGGCCGCGCGGTGCACATCTGATAGCGACGTGAGCGCTTAGCGCGCGATTGAGGACTTGATGACGTTGACGCGTTTCTGGAAGTCGCGCCGGTTGTTCTGGCGCGACAGCGTCGACGTGATGTGGTGCGCGACAGCCTCGTAGATCGGCTTGTCGAAGCGGCAGCCGTAGCGCATGTCGCCCTTCCAGGCGACCGTGGCACGGAGCGGTTCGATGCCGTCGATATGGAGGAAGAACGGCTCTTCCTCGCGAAAATTGCCGGCGCAGGCGAACGAGCAGCCCTCGCGCGAGAAATCGAGCACGGTGACCGTGACCGGTTCGAGCTTGGCCTGGTGCAGGATCCCCTCGATGACCACGGGCTCGCGGCGCGCGGCGCGACGATCATCGCCATTGTCGCACCACGACGGTCGATTGAGACCGCTGGTCGCGAGCTGGCGCATGAACTGCGACTGGGAAAGCTTGATGCTTTGCATAGTCGTCGATTAGCGCAACGTGATTAAACTAGTGTAAACTAGCCCGATCCCCCGAGTCCGAAATACTCGACCCGCTACTCACGCCGCGGCCATGACCACGCCTACTATCGCGTTGAGGCACGATCGCCATCATCTTTGGATTGGGGACGCCGTTCCGGGGCATCACGGACGATAGTTCGTTCACCCTTCGGTCGAAGCGCGTGGCGGACAGGGTGGGATTCGAACCCACGGTGAGCGCAAACCCACGCTGGTTTTCAAGACCAGTGCCTTAAACCACTCGGCCACCTGTCCACGACGCGCGTCCTGTTAAGCGAGGGTGCCCGTCCACGTAAAGGCCCGTTGCATCCACCCGCTCTCGCGCACGATTGGGCGGATCGAGACAAGACGGACGTTTGCACGCCGGAAGCTTTGTGTAACAAGCATAACGACCCGAACTTTTCTCGATTTAGAGGCTCTCCATGACAATCCGATCTTCGCTGCTCAAGGCCGGCCTTACGCTGCTGGCGCTCGCCGTTCCCGCGCTTCCGGCAGCTGCTCAGGATAATGCCGGATTCCAGAGCTATCTGGCGTCGCTGCGCGGCAAGGCGATTGCGCAGGGGATCAGCCCGACGACGTTCGATTCGACCATCGCGGGCCTGACCTACAATACCCGCGTCATCGAGCTCGATCGCGACCAACCCGGGGGATCGACCAACTCGCCGATTCCGCCGTTCGCGCCGTACAAGGCAACCCATGTCGACGCGGCGCGGATCGGCGACGGGCGCGCAAAATATCGCGCGCTACGCCCGTTGCTCGCACGGATCGAACGCCAGACCGGCGTGCCCGAGAGCGTCATGGTCGCGATCTATGGCCATGAGACGAATTACGGTCGCGTGCTTGGCGGTTTCGACCTACCGCAGGCGCTCGCGACGCTCGCTTATGAAGGACGACGCCGCGACCTGTTCGAGGGAGAATTCCTCGCGACCCTCAAGATGATCGATCGCGGTGTGCCACGTAGCGCGCTCAAGGGCAGCTGGGCTGGCGCATTCGGTTATCCGCAGTTCCTGCCGTCGGTCTATCTGCGCCTCGCAGTCGACGGCGACGGCGACGGCGACAAGCAGATCTGGTCGAGCGAGGCCGACGGTCTCGCCTCGATCGGCAACTATCTGGTCAACGCCGGCTGGCGTCCCAACGTGCCATGGGGCGTCCCGGTCGGCGTTCCCGCCTCGCTCGATCGCGCCAGCCTCGGCAACAAGACTGTCCCGACACGCTGCAGCCGCGTGCATGAGCGGCACAGTCGCTGGATGACAATGGCCGAATGGCGCGCGCTCGGCGTATATCCGGCCGAAGGACGCTGGGCGCCCGACGACACGCTGGCGACCTTGCTCGAACCCGACGGTCCCGGCCAACGCGCCTATCTGCTGACCAACAACTATCGCGTGATCCTCGATTACAACTGCTCGAATTTTTATGCGCTGTCGGTCGGCTTGCTGGCCGACGAGGTGTCGAAATAAGGCTTGAAATGCATCGCGCGCGCTTGCCTTAACGCCAAAAAACATTGGCCGCGCGGGCGGGTAAAGGGTATCGATCGCCATCGCATCCGCCATCGGACGCGCCATCAATTCGACTCCCAGGAATTCCATGAACATTATCTCCCGTCTTGCCGCATCTTCCGCTTTCTTTGCACTGCTCGCACTTCCCGCCAGCGCCGCCGCGCCTCCGTACGACAGCGCCGCGCCGATCGCCTATATGCTCGACCTGTCGTCGAATGCGGTGCTCTACAGCCGCGATGCCGACCGCCGCATTCCGCCCGCCTCAATGACCAAGATGATGTCGGTCTATGTAGCCTTCGACCTGATTTCGCGCGGCGAACTGTCGCTCGACAAGAAGATCACCGTGCGTCCCGAGACATGGCAGAAATGGCACGGGCCGTCGGCCGGCTCGACGATGTTCCTCTCGCCCGGCGAGCAGGTTTCGGTGCGCAATCTGCTTAACGGCATCGTGACGCTCTCGGGCAACGACGCCTGCGTCGTTCTTGCCGAAGGGATCGCGGGAACCGAAGAGGCCTTCGCGGGTCTGATGAACCAGCAGTCAAAGAAACTCGGCCTGAAAAACAGCCATTTCGGCAACTCGATGGGCTGGCCCGACGAAGGCGTGACCTATAGCTCGGCGCACGACCTGGCGACGATCGCGGCGAAGACGATCGAGGATTTTCCCCGTCTTTACAGCGAGTTTTATGGCCTGCGCGAATTCAGCTGGGGCAAGACGATGGGCGGCGAGACGATCTCGCAAGGCAATCGCAATCCGTTGCTCGGCAAGGTCGCCGGCGCCGACGGCCTCAAGACGGGCCATACCGAAGAAGCCGGTTACGGCTTTACCGGATCGGCCGAACAGAATGGCCGCCGGATCGTCATGGTCATCGCCGGGCTCGACAGCTTTGGCGGACGCGCCAAGGAATCGGTCCGCTTCATGGATTGGGGTTTCCGCGCTTGGCAGACCAAGCCGTTGTTCAACAAGGGCGCGGTTGTCGGCACGGCCAAGGTCCAGATGGGTGACAGCGCGACAGTAGAACTCAAGGCGCCGCGCAACCTTGCGGTGACGGTCCCGGCCGGAACGAGCCCCAACGTGACCATGGCGATCGCGTATAACGGCCCGATCAAGGCCCCCTTCAAGGCGGGCGATACGATTGCCGAACTGGTCGTCCGGACCCCTGATATGCCGGTCCAGACGATGCCGCTCGTCGCGGCGGAAACAGTCGATGAAGCAGGCTTTTTCCGGCGCGCATGGGTGGGATTCGCCTCGCTCTTCACGTGACCGCGCGCTTCATCACACTCGAAGGCGGGGAGGGGGTCGGCAAATCGACCCAGCTCAGCCTGCTGGCGGACCTGCTTGAAAAGCGGGGCCTTGCATGCGTTGCGACGCGCGAGCCCGGCGGCAGTCCGGGTGCCGAACTGGTCAGGCAAGTGTTGCTCGGCGGCGACGTCGATCGCTGGAGCGCGGGGCCTGAGGCACTGTT
>CAZHWG010000106.1:0-6119 GCA_964535925.1 uncultured Sphingorhabdus sp. | reverse complement strand
CGCGGCACCGTCGAGCATGAGCAGCGGGCAAATCGCGGCGAGCGGCGCGACAGTTTCGGCCAGCGATGCGCCCGTCAGCAGCAGCTTCGCCGCGCTGTCCTCGATCATGTAGCGCATCTCGGCACTCGTCAGCCGCGTCGGGATGCAGACGAAATAGAGCCCGGCGCGCTGCGCGCCCCAGACCAGCGGATAATAGATCGGCAGGTTTTCGAGCGCGATGGCGACGACATCGCCGCGCTGCAGCCCGCGTGCGCGCAGCAACTGCGCCACCTGGTTCGACTGCGCTTCGAGCTCTGCGTAGCTCATCGTCTCGCCGCTGGGGGCAAAGGTCACCGCCGGTCGGTCGGGATGGGTGGCGGCGTGCTGACTTGGATGCATGCCCCTTCCTGCTGTGCGCGCGCGCGGCGGTCAAGCGCTCGCCCGACGATCAGCCGATCGGCAGCGCATCGGGCGTGCTCGCCAACGCATAGCCGTGCGCCTTGGCCGAGCGCAGCATCGCCCAGGCGAAGCCATGGTCGATCCGCTGGCGCAGGCGCGAGACATGCACCGCGACGCTATTTGTGCCCGGATCGAATGCCTGACCCCAGACCCGCTGTCGGAGCGTCTCGCTCGGGATGTAGCGATTGGCGCGCCGGGCGAGAAAGAGCAGCAACTGATTCGCGCGCGGGCATCGCGATCGGTCGGCCTTCGCGCGCAACCCGCCGTTCGACGGGCTCGATCACCAGCGGCCCGCGCACGATCGGCAGCGCGGCCAGCGCGACGCGGCGGCCGGCGGCGGCAATGCGTACCGACAGCTCGCACGGATCGCCCGCCTCGTCGAAGACGTCGTCGGCACCGCTTTTGAATGCGCTGATACACAACGCGAGGTTGTAGTCGCGCAGCAGCACGATCAGCGCCACCGCCGGATGCGCCGCTCGCAGCCGCGCCAGAGCGGCCCGCCGCTCGTCGCTCCCGTCGAATCCGCGCACCAGCGCCACCGGTCCATGCGTAGCGATCTCGTCGAGACAGGCGAGCTCGACCCGGAAGGCCCTGAATTCCCCGCAGCAATTTCGCATCGCAGGAACGGTCATACACTATCCCGAACGTATTCCGCCCGCTTGACCACCGCTTGACGTGTCCGGATCCTCTTCGTGTTCGATTTGCCGCGCCGCGCGCGCCGCGTTCGCTGCGACCATCGCACTGCCGCTCGCGCCGAGGTGGATGAACCAGCTGTGGCGCGCCGCGGCATCGGGCAAGGTCGAGGCGATCGCGAGCGCCGCCGACCAGCGCATCCGCTCGCACGGGTGGGAGGAAACGTATTCATGCGCCAGGTCGCGCCCGTTCGCGTCGAAATGCACCGCCACCGCGAGCAGGCATTCGCTAGCGGCAAAGCTGATCGGCCGGATCACCGAGCGGTCCTCGATGTCGATCAGATACTGGTTGCGCCACGCGATTTCGGGCGACACCTGCATGACGTTGAGCGAGATCGATAGGCTCTCGGGCGGCCACTGGCAGTGGATGTCGATCCCCGCACGATAGAGCAGCATCCGTCCCTCATGAAGCACCGACCGCTCGACGAAACGCAGCGGCACCGGCTCGCCGGGATAGCCCGTCAGCACGCTGGCATCGGTGCCCTCGCCATAATCGTAATAGTCGCTGACATAGCCGGGCCCGTAATAGCCCACGGTGAGGAAATCGAAATTATGGTCGTGCGCACGGCCGTAGAAATAGGCGTGAGCGCCATTCGCGCGGACCTCTACATCGTCGCTCGCGGGCCAGATATTGGCGCGCACCGCATAGCGCCCGCGCGCATGGTGCAGCATCACTACCTGCGGTCCGTAGCGGTTGTCGCTAACCTGGCTGGAACAATGCGTCTTGAGCTCGGCGATCATCGCCTGCGCGAGGAAATCGCGATTGCGCGCCAGCCCGCCGAGCGCCGGGGCGGTCGGCAGGGCGTCGATCGCGGCGATGAAGTCGTTGAACGCAATTGCGCCACGCGGCGGGTTGGCGATCGCGATCGGCATCAAGCCGCCAATGGCCGCACGAGCCGCAGCGCCGCGCGCGCCGCGCGGCGCACTTCGCGATGCCTATCGCCCCGCGCCATTCGCACCAGCGCGGGCAGCGCCGCCTCGGCATCGATCGCCAGCCATGCGCGCATCGCGTGCCAGCGCAGCGTGAAGACCTCGCTTGCAATCACCCGTTCGAGCGCCGGGGCGGCATCGCGCCGCGCCATCGTGCGCAGCGCGCTGACCATGACCTGCGCGCGGGCATCGGCCTCGGCCGCCATCGTCATGCCCTGATAGTCGCCGCTCGGCCAGCGATAGCGCCGCGTGGGCAAGGGCGATGCGCCGCGCCATTCGACGTGCACCAGCGGCACCGGCCCCGCCGCTTCGACGATCCGGAACGCCTCGCGTTCGCGCTCGATCATCAGCCAGCCGCCTGCCGCCACCGACCGCCGACCCACCGAACGGCACGGCGGCGCGCTGCCCGCCTCGAAACCGTGGCGCCCTCCGGGTCCCGGCGCGCAGCGATAGCGTTCTATCGTCACCGGCGAGCTAGCGTGAAAGACCGTCAACCGATGGCCCGTGCCGAAGCCGATGGTCACATCGTGCGAGCGGTCGGCATCGACGACGACGAGCATCGCGGTCACCGTCGCATCGCGATAGAGGATGACCCCGCGCGTGCCTTCCTGCGCGATTCCCGCGAGCCGCGTCCCCGCGCCTCCCTCGGCGATCCGCGCCAGTTCGGGCGCCAGCCGCCGCGCCAGGCCATCGCGATCGCCGAGCGCGGCGGCGAGCCGCGCAACCGCCCGCCGATCACGCGGATCGCGCGTTCGGTGCAGCAGCGCGTCGAGCGCCCCTTGCGATTGCGCGCCTATCCGCGCCATCGATCGCCCTAGTCGCCCGATCCGGTAATCACCGCGATAATGATATCGACGAGATCGCCCGCGGGTTGGGAGGGCGATGGAGGCGCCGATGACCTAACCGAATCGAGTTCAGGCAGCTGCGCGATGTCGAGGTGTTTCATATCCTTGTCCTTTCGGTTTAAGAGGGTCAAACCATCGCGACCGCGCGCCACGCGATCAAATTAACTTTACGTTATGTTGGCATCGTCCGGCGTCCGGGCTACCGCTGCCCACGATGACCGTATCTCCCCCTTCCCCCGAATCGCCGCAGGCGTTCGATGCCGAGCGCTTTTTCAAGCGGATGGGCTCGGTCGGGCATAACGGCGCGCTCGACCTCCAGTGGCACGGCGCGGCCGACGACTGGGTCGAACTGCGCCTGCCGTGGCGCGACGCGCTGATCGGCGACGAAGAGGCGCGGCTGATGGCCTCGGGGCCAATCTTCACGCTGATGGACAATGCCACCAGTCTCGCAATCTGGCGCAAGATGGAGGCGTTCCGCCCGCAGGCGACGCTCGATTTCCGGATCGACTATATCCGCCCGGCACGCAGCGGCCGCGACGTCATCGGGCGCGGCGAATGCTATCGCCTGACGCGCTCGATCGCGTTCGTTCGCGGCATCGCGCACGACGGCGACGCCGACGATCCGGTCGCGCACTGCGCGGGGACCTTCATGTTTACCGGTCCGGCCTGGCCGCTGTGACGATGCGCAAGCTGCCGCCTTATGCCGACCTGCTCGGCGTCGCGCTCGCGCCCGCCGACAGCCGCGCGAGCCTGATGATGCCGTTCGGCGGCCAGGTGCTGGGTCGGCCGGGCTTTCTCCACGGCGGCGCGATCGCCGGGCTGCTCGAACTCGCCGCGGTCGCCGCGCTCGATGAGGGTATTGCCGATCTCGACCCGATGCCGCGGATCAAGCCGATCAACATGACGATCGATTTCATGCGCGGCGGGCGCGAGGCAATCACCTATGCGCGCGGCACCGTCGGACGCCTCGGACAGCGGATCGCCAATATCGACGTCGTCGCGTGGCAGGACGACGAGGATCGCCTGATCGCGCGCGCGCATATCAACTTCCTGCTGGTGACGCCCCGGAAGGGCTAATCGGGCCAGTCGGACCTAATCGAGCCAGTCGGGAACGCGCTCGGCCCCCATGATCGTCTGCGCCGCGATGCGATCGGCCACGACTGCATAGCGGTCCCCGTCGACCAGCACTTCGGGCACCAGCGCCCGACTGTTGTACGTGCTCGCCATCGTCGCGCCATAGGCGCCTGCGGTGCGGAACACCGCCAGATCGCCCTCGCCGACCGCGTCGATGTCGCGCGCCATCGCAAAGGTATCGCCGCTCTCGCAGACCGGCCCAGCGATGTTGGCGATCATCCGCTCGCCGCTCGGCGCGACCGCCGCAAAATCGTGCCACGCGTCATAGAGCGCCGGACGGGCGAGGTCGTTCATCGCCGCATCGACGATGACATAGGGGTTGCGCACCCCCGGCTTGACCCACAGAACTTTGGTCAGCAGCACTCCGGCATTGCCAGCGATGACGCGGCCCGGTTCGAACATCAGCTCGACGTCCCACCCCTTGGTCGCGCGCGCGACCATCGCGCCGTAATCGGCGGGGCTCGGCAGGCTCTCGCCTTCGCGGTACGGCACGCCGAGCCCGCCGCCGAGGTCGACATGGCTGATCGCGTGGCCGCCGGCGCGCAGCTCGGCGATCAGCCGACCAACCGAGGCATAGGCGGTCTCGAGCGGCGTCAGGTCGCCGAGCTGGCTGCCGATATGGATCGCCACGCCGCGCAGCGCGAGTCCGGGCAGCGCCGCGAGCCGCGCATAGATCGCGGGCGCGTCGGCAATCGCGACGCCGAACTTGTTGTCGGCCTTGCCGGTCGAGATCTTGGCATGCGTGCCCGCATCGACGTCGGGATTGACGCGCAGCACCGCTGGCGCGCGCAGGCCCCGCTCATGCGCGATTTCGGCGAGCGCGGCTCCCTCCGGCTCGTGCTCGAGGTTGAACTGGCCGATGCCGCTGTCGAGGCCATAGGCGAGCTCGTCGCGCGTCTTGCCGACGCCCGAAAAGACGATATCATGCGCCGGCATGCCCGCCGCCAGCGCGCGCGCCAATTCACCGCCCGAAACGACGTCGGCGCCATAACCCACATTGGCGAGCACGCGCAGCACCGCGAGATTGGGATTGGCCTTGATCGCATAGGCGAGATGGATCTTGCCGAGCCCGCTCAGGGCTTCGCGAAAGACGCGTGCATGGCGTTCGAGCGTGGCGCGCGAATAGACGTAGACCGGCGTGCCGACCTCGGCCGCAATCGTTTCGAGCGCGACGTCCTCGGCAAACATTCGGCCGCCGCGATAGGAGAAATGGTCCATTGGTCAGCCCGGCGGCGGCAGATCGAAGGGATCGTCCTGACGCTCCTCGGACCTGGTCAGCGGATCGTCGCTGCGCCGCGGCCGCGCCTGCGTCTCGGGTTCGATCAGCTCATCGACGGTCGGCGTCTTGGCCGCGCCCGCGGGCGCGACGGGCATCGAGTCTCCCGCCTTGGGACGCAGGTCAACCTGGTTGCCGCAAGCCGCAAGCGACAGGACCGCGACGGTCGCCAGGGTCAGTCGTGCCTTCATCGTCAACGCTCCATTCCCAGCGCATCGCGCGCCTGCGCGATGCGTTTTGCGACCTCGCTCGGCGCGGTGCCGCCATGGCTCGTCCGGCTGGCCAGCGATCCCGCCAGGCCCAGCGCATCGCGCGCAGATCCCGTGAGGCGTGCATCGATAGCAGCCAGCGTCTCGGCATCCAACTGTTCGAGCGTCGCGTCGCGCTCCTCTGCGGCGCGCACGACACGCCCGACGATGTGGTGCGCCTCGCGGAACGGTACCCCCGCCTCGCGCACCAGCCAGTCGGCAAGATCGGTCGCGGTGGCGTGACCGGTCGTCGCAAACTGGGCCATCCGTGCCGTCTCGAAGGTGCATTCGGCGACCATCCCGGTCATTGCCGCGAGCGAAAGCGCGAGCAGGTCATAGGCTTCGAACACCGGCGGCTTGTCGTCCTGCATGTCCTTGGCATAGGCCAAGGGCAGGCCCTTCATCGTCATGACGAGCGCGGTCATGCAGCCGGCGATCCGCCCGCTGTGCCCGCGCACCAGCTCAGCGGCGTCGGGATTGCGCTTTTGCGGCATGATCGAGCTGCCGGTCGAGAAGCTGTCGGACAGCGTGACGAACCCGTAGGGCTGCGACGCCC
>CAZHWG010000105.1:0-6170 GCA_964535925.1 uncultured Sphingorhabdus sp. | reverse complement strand
ATGATCACGCGATAGCCCGCCGCGGCGATCGTCGCGGCGTGACCGAACTTGATCCAGTTGACCTCGGCGTTCGAAAACAGGCCGTGGAGCAGGACCAGCGGACGCCCCTCCCCCGTCTCGCTCCAGACGAGGCGCGCGCCGTCCGACGCTGCGAAGGCGTGATGCGAAACGCTCATGTCAGTCGGGCAGCTTGCCGGTCGAGGCGACCCATTTGTCGACGAGCTTTTGATACTGATCGGTCCGGTAGCGCGGCAGATGGCCGGTATCGAGCCATGCTTCATGGATGCTTTCGGCACCGAAATGATGCTTCGGGACAAAGCCCGACGGATCGTCGAAGCTGCCGACGGTAAGGTCCATGGTTTCGCTATCCTCGTTGAAGCGAAACCCGAGCGGGGTGCCACACGCCGAGCAGAATGGGCGCTTCGCAATCGGCGAGCTGGCGTACCAGTCGGGCTCTGTCTCCCACGCGATATCGGCGCGATCGAAGTTGGCAAAGGCGATCGAGACGCCGCCGGTCGCGCGCTGGCACATCCGGCAGTGGCACAGATAGGTCTCGCGCGGCTCCGCGTTGACGCTGAAGCGAATGCGTCCGCATTGGCATCCGCCCTGTTTTTCGCTCGTCGCCATGACCGAAGATTAGCAACGCGTGTGCGGTTCGCCAAGCGCCGAGAGCGATGATCCTGACCAGCCTGTCGTGCAGTTCCTGCGCAAACTCAGGGCCGAGGCCAAGGCCGATCCCAAGGCCCTGCCGCATTGACCTTGCGGTCAATCAGCCCTTTTTGAGGTGCTTGCGGCCCAACAGTTCGGCGATCTGGACCGCGTTCAATGCCGCGCCCTTGCGCAGATTGTCGCTGACGCACCACAGGTTGAGGCCATTCTCGACCGTCGGATCCTCGCGGATGCGGCTGATGTAGGTGGCATAATCGCCGACGCATTCGACCGGAGTGACGTACCCGCCATCCTCGCGCTTATCGACGACCATGATTCCCGGTGCCTCGCGCAGCACTTCGCGCGCGCGCTCGGTCGTGATCTCTCGCTCGAACTCGATGTTGATCGCTTCCGAATGGCCGACGAAGACGGGCACGCGCACGCAGGTCGCGGTGACCTTGATCTTGCTATCGAGAATCTTCTTGGTCTCGGCGACCATCTTCCATTCTTCCTTGGTCGACCCGTCGTCGAGGAAGCTGTCGATGTGCGGGATGACGTTGAATGCGATCTGCTTGGTAAATGTGCTCGGCTCACCCTTGTCGCCGACGAAGATGTCGCGCGTCTGGCTGAACAGTTCGTCCATTCCGCCTTTACCCGCGCCCGACACCGACTGGTAGGTGGCGACGACGACACGCAGGATCTTCGCCTCGTCGTGCAGCGGCTTCAGCGCGACGACCATCTGCGCGGTCGAGCAGTTCGGATTGGCGATGATGTTGCGCTTGGTATAGCCGTCGATGGCGTCGGGGTTGACCTCTGGCACGACCAGCGGGACGTCGGGGTCCATGCGGAAATAGCTCGAATTGTCGATAACGACACAGCCTGCCTTGGCAGCGATCGGCGCATATTTCTTCGATGCCTCCGAGCCGGCGGCGAACAAAGCCATGTCCCACCCGGTGAAATCGAAATGTTCGAGGTTGCGGACCTTGAGCATCTTTCCGCTGTCGCCGAAATCGATCTCGGTCCCGTGCGAGCGCGAACTGGCGACCGCGGCGATCTCTTCGACCGGGAATTCGCGTTCGGCGAGGATGTTGAGCATCTCGCGCCCGACATTGCCCGTCGCGCCGACGACGGCGATCCGATAACCCATCTGATGTAACTCCCGATATGCGATGCCGCCCATCTAGGGATGCGCACGGCACGAACCAAGCAATAATCTCCCGTCGCGCGCCCGATCGTGCTATGAAGAGGCGACGGCGTATCGCCGGGTGCCCCCCCCGCGCGGTCGCCGCCTCCGAGCAACTGGAGGAGATACACCGTGCCCGCGACCCGAACCGCCCCCCCCGCCCCTGCCGCTGCCAAGCCGGCCGTCCGCACGATAGGTGCCGATGACCTGCGCTGGGCACTGCAGCAAGGCTTCAACGACCTGCTGGCAATGCGTGGCGACATCTATTTCGCCGCCTTGTTCTATCCGCTGCTCGCAATCATCGCGGCCGCGTTCGCGCTCAACGCCGGACTGCTGCCGCTGGTCTTCCCGATCCTGGCCGGGATGGCGCTGCTCGGCCCGGTTTCGGCGATCGGCTTCTACGAACTTGCCCGCCGCCGCGAGGCCGGGCTGGAATCGGGTTTTGCGCATTTCTGGGATTTCGCGCGGCGGCCCGCTGCCGATGCGATTCTCGCGGTCGCCGCGCTCCTGGTGGCGATTTTTTTCTTCTGGCTCGGTGCCGCGGCGCTGATTTACCTCGCGGCGGTCGACGAATGGGGCGCGCCCTCGTTCAGCGAGTTTCTCCGCCTCTTGATCGATACCCCGGCCGGCTGGACGCTGATCGTCGTCGGCAACCTGGTCGGTGCATTGTTCGCTGTACTCGTGCTGGCAGCGAGTATCGTCTCGCTGCCGATGTTGGTCGACCGCGACGACGTCGATGCACGAACCGCGCTGGCGACATCGTTCGCAGCATTTCGCGCCAACCCGCGCGTGCTGATCGGCTGGGGGACAATCATCGCCGCGATGCTGCTGATCGGGGCGCTGCCGCTGTTCATCGGTCTCGCGGCGATATTGCCGTGGCTCGGCTACGCGACCTGGCACCTCTACACGCGGCTCGTCGATCGCGCTGCCGGCTAGACCCGCTTCATTTGGCCCTCGGCCCAATCCCGTTTCGATCGAGGAAGTCGAAGATCGTCGTCCAGACATGGAGCCCGCGCGAGCGTCCGGCCGAGTGCGTCTGGCCGGGATAGAACATCATCTCGAACGGAACGCCTTCGGCCTGGAGCTTGGCGGCGAGCGCGGTCGAATTCTCGAACACGACATTGTCGTCGGCCATGCCGTGGATGAGAAGCAGCGGATCGGCGATCTTGCCCGCGTCCTGCATCGCGTCGGCCGTGGTATAGGCCGCGGCGACCTCGCGCGGGTCGCCCATGTAGCGCTCGGTATAATGCGTGTCGTACAGCTCCCACTTCGTCACCGGCGCACCCGAAATGCCCGCGGCATAGACGCCCGGGTTCGCCTCGAGCATCTTGAGCGTCAGATAGCCGCCATACGACCAGCCATAGGTCGCGATCCGCTTCGCATCGACGAAAGCGAGCGACTTGAGGTAATTTGCCCCGGCGAGCTGATCGGACACCTCGATATCGCCCATCGCGCGATAGAGGGGCTGTTCGAACGCGACGCCGCGATTGGCCGAGCCGCGATTGTCGAGCTCGAAATAGATGTAACCCTGGTCGACGATATATTGCGCCAGTGCCCCATTCCAGCCGCGCGTGACGGTCTGTGCGTGCGGCCCGCCATAATGTTCGAAGAACACCGGATAGGTCTTCCCCGGCTCGATCGGCGGGGTCATCATCTTGTAGTGCAGCGTCGCACCGTCGGCGGTCTTGATCGTCCCGAAGGTCGGCGTGACATGGCTCGCCAGATAGGGCGCATAGGGGTGGCCCGCGTCGAGCGCGTTCTCGGAAATCCAAGCGGTCCGCTTGCCTTCGGTATCGGCGAGATAGACCTGCGACGGCTGAGACGGGTTCGACCGGCTGACGATCAGCCGCGAGGCCGAGCTGTCCATCGAGGCGCCGTTGGTAAAGGCCGGATCGGTCAGGCGGGTGATCTTGGCCGGGCGGGCCAGGTCGATCGCGTAAACCTGCTGCGCGAGGACATCGTCCTTGGTTGCCGAAAAATAGACTCGGCCCTTGGCCTGATCGACGCCGACGAGTCCGGTGACGACCCAGTCGCCCTTGGTCAGCTGCGTCCATTTGCCATTCTTGAACCGGTAGAGATGTCCGTAGCCGTCGCGTTCGGACCACCAGATCAGGCTGCCGTCGTCGAGGAATTTGTAGCTGTTGCTGAGGTTGACCCAGCTCTTGTTGGCCGCCTTTTCGCTGAACAGGACGCGCGAGGCGCCGGTCGCGGGATCGACCGCGAGCATGTCGAGCTGCGTCTGCGCACGGTTTTCGCGCTGGACGTAGAGCATCTTGCCGTCGGGCGCCCAGTCGACACGGGCGAGATAGATGTCGCGGTCTTCGCCAAGGTCGACCTTCACCCGATTCTGACCGTCAGGATCGAGCACATAGAGATCGACCAGGACATTGTCGGTGCCCGCGGCGGGGTAACGCTGTTCGTAAACCTTGGTCCCTTCGGCGCCGATCGCGGCGCGCGTCACGATTCCGACCGGCGCTTCGTCGAAGCGTTCGACCGCGAGGCGCTTGTCATCGGGCGACCACCAATAGCCCGTCGAGCGATCCATCTCTTCCTGTGCGACGAATTCAGCCTCGCCCCAATGAACCGTCTCTCCTTCCACTGGAGTGATCGCGTGCGCCTCTTCGCCGAGAGCGCCTGCCCACAGCTGGCCGTCGCGCACGAAGCTGACATAGCCGCCCGCCGGGCTGATCGCCGGATTGAGTTCGCTCGCCTCGGTCTGGGTCAGCCGCTCGACGCTGCCGTCGAGACGCGCCAGGTAAAGGTCGCCGTCGATCGGCACGAGGATCGCCTTGCCGTCGGGCGTCCAGTCATAGGCGACGATGCCTCTCAATCCGCCGATCCGCTTGCGTTCGCGCTGCATCTTTTCGGCTTCGGAGAGCTCGGCACCGCTGCCGACCTTTTCCGAATCGACCAGCATCCGCCACTCGCCGCTCTGCGTGTCGAGCGCCCACAGGTCGAACCGGTCCTTTTCGCCGTCGCGGCCGCGCAGCATCGTAAGCAGCTTGCCGTCGGGCGACAGCTTCACGCCGCGCGGGGCGCTGCCCGAAAGATCGGGGCTGGCGAACACGCGTTCGAGCGTCAGTTTCTGCTGCTGGGCCTGGTTCACCGCTGCAGGCTTATCTTGCGCGGATACGACAGTGGGTAGCGACAGCAACGCCGCGGCGGCAGACAACAGGACGAATTTCTTCACGCATGACTCTCCGGGAAGGAAACGAAAAGGGCGCCCGGACCGGTCGGTCGGGGCGCCCCTTCATCGCGCAAAGCACGATGTCATGCAATAAAGGCTTAGCCTTCGGTTTTCGCGTCGGCCTTGGCTTCGCTCTTCGCAGCAGCCTTGGTGTCGGCCTTTGGCGCAGCCTTGGAAACCGCAGCGGCCTCTTCGGGACGCGTGTCGCGACGCTCGGCGATACGGGCGCGCTTGCCGGTGCGGCCGCGCAGGTAATAGAGCTTGGCGCGACGCACATCGCCCTTGCGGACGACGGTGATCGAATCGAGGTTGGGCGAATAGAGCGGGAAGACGCGCTCGACGCCTTCGCCAAAGCTCATCTTGCGCACAGTGAAGTTCGAACCCATCGCGCGGTTCGAACGCGCGATGCACACGCCTTCGAAGTTCTGCACGCGGGTGCGTTCGCCTTCGACGACGCGGACACCGACGCGCAGCGTATCGCCGGGGCGGAATTCGGGAATCTTGTTGGCTTCGTTCAGCTTGCCGATTTCTTCGGCTTCAATCGTCTGGATCAGGTTCATGGCCCGTCAGTCCTTCTTTTCTCGCCGCGCGCCAGAGGCAGGTCGGTCCCGAGCGCCGTTGTGGCGCTCCCAAAGGTCCGGCCTGCGTAACCGTGTGTCGTCGTCCGCCCGTTGCTTTCGCCAGGCGGCGATCTTCGCATGATCCCCCGATCGCAGCACTTCGGGGATCGTGCGCCCTTCCCAATCATTAGGCCGGGTGTAGTGCGGATATTCGAGGAGACCGTTTTCAAACGATTCCTCATCTCCGCTCTTCGGCGCGCCCATTACCTCGGGCAACAGGCGAATGCAAGCGTCGAGAACGACCAGGGCGCCCGCTTCTCCGCCCGAAAGGACATAGTCGCCGATCGACACGGGGCGGATCGGCCGCCCTTCGAATAGGCGCTCGTCGATGCCCTCGAACCGGCCGCACAATATCGTCACGCCCGGCCCCGCGACAAGCTCGCGCACGAGGCGCTGCGTCAGCGGCTCGCCACGCGGCGTCATCGCCAGTACCGGCGCGTAGGGCTGGCGTTCGATCGCGGCATCGACCGCACGTGCCAGCACATCGGCGCGCATAACCATCCCCGCCCCGCCGCCCGACGGCGTATCGTCG
>CAZHWG010000104.1:0-6181 GCA_964535925.1 uncultured Sphingorhabdus sp. | reverse complement strand
GCCGATCGCCCCGCCGATCATGCAGAGCACCGCCGCCTCGACGAGAAACTGGTTGCGGATGTCGCTGCGTTTCGCGCCGAGCGCCATCCTGAGACCGATCTCGCGCGTCCGTTCGGTCACGCTGACGAGCATGATGTTCATGATGCCGATGCCGCCCACGAGAAGTGAAATCGATGCGATCGCGACGAGCACCGCCTGGAAGATCGCAGTCACCTGCGCGGTTTCCTCCATGAACTCCTCGGTCGTGCGGATCGTGAAGGGACTGATCTCCTTCTCGCGGACGCGATAGCGGTCGCGCATCAGTCTCGTCATGTCGCGCTTCGCGGTGCGCAACGAGAAACCATCCTGGAAGCCGACGAACAGCATGTGGAGATCGTCGGGTCCGGCCAGCGTGTCGCTGGCGAAGCGTTGCCGCGCGGTGCTGATCGGGACGATCGCGATGTCGTCATTGTCGTTGCCGAAACTCGATCCCTTGGATTCGAGCACGCCGATAATCGTGAACGGCACGCGGTTGACGCGCACGCGTTCGCCGACCGGATCGAAATCGCCAAACAGCTTCTGCGCAACCGTCGGTCCGAGCACGATCACGCGCGACGCCGAATTGACGTCGGCATCGGTAATGAAGCGGCCGCGTTCGGCGGTAATGTTCGACACGATGCCGTATCCGGGCGTTGCGCCGATGGCGGCGGTCGATGCGTTGCGCCCCGTCGCGACGAGCTGGATCGACGACCGCAATTGCGGGGCGATCGCGCTGACGCCGTCGATTTCGCGCTCGATCGCGCGCGCATCGCGCATCGTCAACCGTCCGCGATCCTCGGTCCCGCGTCCGCCCTCGGTATCGGGTCGCGGAAACACGAGTGCCATGTTCGATCCCAGCGAATTGATCGATTCCATGACCGACACCTTGGCGCCCGATCCGACCGCGACCGCCAGCGTCACCGCGAGCACGCCGATCATCACGCCGAGCGTCGTCAGGATCGATCGCATCAGGTTGGTGCGAAGCGCGGTCAGCGCGATCGCGACATTGACCGCCCAACTGCCGAGCGAGGTGAACAGGCGCTCGATCATGTCGCGCGTCCGCGGCGGCGGCTGGCGACCGGACTGTCCTCGATCACTTCGCCGTCCCTGAACACGATCCGTCGCGCGGCATAATCGGCGATGTCGGCCTCGTGCGTCACCAGAACGACGGTGATCCCTTCACCGTTGAGCGTCTGGAAGACGTGCATGATCTCTTCGGAGGTGTGCGTGTCGAGCGCGCCGGTCGGTTCGTCGGCGAGCAGCATCAGCGGGTTGGTGACGAGCGCGCGGGCGATCGCGACGCGCTGCTGCTGGCCGCCCGACAGCTTGGCGGGTGAATGGTCGAGCCGGTCGGCGAGCCCCATCTGGGTCAGAGTCGCGCGGGCGCGTTCGCGCCGTTCCTCGCCGCCCAGCCCGGCATAGATTAGCGGCACCGCGACATTGTCGAGCGCGGTGGTCCGCGCGAGCAGGTTGAACTGCTGGAAGACGAAGCCGATCTTTCGGTTGCGCAGCTCGGCCATCGCGTCGCTCGTCATCTCGCGCGTCGCGATGCCGTCGATCAACACCTCGCCCGAGCTTGGCACGTCGAGGCAGCCGATCATGTTCATGAAGGTCGACTTGCCCGATCCGCTCGCTCCCATGATCGCGACGAACTCGCCGCGCGCGATCTTGAGCGACACGTGGTTGACCGCGTGGACGGTCTCGCCGCCCAGCACGTACTCCTTGACCAGGTCCTGCGTTTCTACGAGCGGCGGCGTCATCAGCTGACGTTGACCTCGGTATCGCTTTCCTCGCTGTCGTCGTCCTCGTCGTCCCTGAGCGATTTCGACCGGACGAGCACCTTCTCGCCCGGCTTTATGCCCTTGACGATTTCAACATGATCCTCGCCCTCGAGGCCGATGACGACCGCGCGCTTGGTCGGCCTGTAGGGATCTGCTCCGGCGATCCACAATTCGGCGGTGCGCGTCTGGCGCTTGCCCGATTTGGCGACCGGCTTCTTCGCCGCCGCATCGTCGTCCTTGCTCTTGGGCCGGTCGGCCTCGCGCGGACGGAAACGCATCGCCGCGACGGGCACGCGCGTGACGTTCGCCTTGCGACCGGTGACGATATCGACATTGGCGGTCATGCCGGTGAGCAGCTTGCCGTCCTTGTTGTCGACGTCGAGGATGACGAGGTAGCTGACGACATTGGCCGTCTCGGTCGCCGACTTGCGGATTTGCTGGACGACCGCCTTGAAGGTGTCGTCGGGATAACTGTCGACGGTGAATTCGACCGTCTGCCCGTCGCGGATCTGGCCGATATCGGCTTCGTCGACCGATGCTTCGACCTGCATGCGCGACGTATCGGCGGCGATTTCGAACAGGTTCGGCGTCTGGAAGCTCGCCGCGACGGTCGTGCCGGGTTCGACCAGCTTGTTGATCACGACGCCGCTGGTCGGTGCGACGATTTGCGTCCGGCTGAGGTCGAGCCGCGCCGACGACAGTTCGGCGTTGCTCTGCGATATCTGCGCACGGGCGCTTTGTGCCTGCGCCTGTGCGGTGCTCATCGCGGCGCGCGCGGTCGACAGCGCGTTCTGTGCCTGGTCGAGCGCCGCCTTCGAGACGAAGCCCTGTTTCACCAGTTCCTGCGCGCGGGAGAATTGGCGCTGCTGCACCTCGACATCGGTGCGTGCGCGGGTGATCGCGGCATCGGCCTGAGCGAGCGCAGCGCGGGCCAGCGAAACTTGCGCCTGCGCCTGCTGGACGCGCGCGCGGATTCGCGTCGGGTCGATCTGGGCGAGGACCTGGCCGGCGGTCACCGGCGAATTGAAGTCGACATAGACCTGCGTCACCTGGCCCGAGATTTCGGACCCGACCTTGATCGTGTTGAGCGCGCGCAGCTTGCCGCTCGCCGAGACTGTCCGGACGACCTCGCCGCGATCGGCGGCGGCGGTGACATATTCGTAATCGGGCGGGGTGGGGACAACGACCTTGTAGGCGATGAAGACCACCACCAGGGCGATGATCGCCGACCATATCTTATGCCGTTTGATCCAGGCACCGAACTTTTCCACGTCATTCTCCCCGCTGAAGGAACGACATGGCACAGGTGTATGAGCGAAGCAACACAGGATGAGAAATTGTCTGTTCACGGCCCGGGCGCGCGATAACGTGCGCGCAATGCGACGATGAGCAGCGGTTCGATGGTTTGAGCTGGTGACCCCTACGGGAATCGAACCCGTGTTTCAGCCGTGAGAGGGCCGCGTCCTAACCGCTAGACGAAGGGGCCGCTGGCGCAGTCCGATAAGGACGGGCCGCCAAGGCCGGTCAAATGCATCGCTGGTGACCCCTACGGGAATCGAACCCGTGTTTCAGCCGTGAAAGGGCCGCGTCCTAACCGCTAGACGAAGGGGCCGCGCGCGAAACGCTTGCGGAAGCGCGCTTTAGGGGCGGGTGCGGATTCGGTCAAGCGCTCTCCCGAAAAGCTTCTCTCACTGCGCCCAGGCGGCGTCTTCGAGCAGCAGTTCGGCGGCCGGAGTCGAGCCCCAATCGTCGATCTTGGCGCGTCCCGCGATCCACAGCTTGCGGTCGCGCGGGGCGTGCAGCAGCGTCTGGCCCAGCTGGCTTTCGGCGGCGCCAAAGGCGATTCCCTTGATCCGCCTGCCGTCGTCGCCCGAAAAGATCGCGCGGACATGGCCGTTGCCGACGATGTCGCACTTGACGATACGGACCGGACCGGTGGCAATCCGCGGCGCCGGCCAGCCCATGCCATAGGGACCGCCCGCCTCGATCGCGGTGACGTAATCGGGATTGACCCCGGCGGGCGCGAGAACCGCGTCGAGGACGAGCGAGCGCGCGCCCGAGGCGGCCGCAACCGCCGCACCGATTCGCTCTTCAAGGAAGGCTCCGAGCGCGTCGACCTGGTCGGCGGCAACGGTCAGGCCCGCTGCCATCGCGTGGCCACCGCCGGCGACGAGCAGTCCCGCCTCCTTCGCCGCGAGGATCGCCGCGCCAAGATCGACGCCGGGGATCGAGCGGCCTGATCCCTTGCCGACGCCGTGTTCGTCGATCGCGATGACGATCGCAGGGCGGTCGAGCTTTTCCTTCAGACGCCCGGCGACGATGCCGATTACCCCGGGATGCCAGCCGCGGCCCGCGACGAGCACGACGGCGCGCGCGCCCATGCCCTCGGTCAGCGCGGTCGCCTCGTCCTGGACCTGCGCCTCGATCGCGCGTCGTTCCTCGTTGAGCCGGTCGAGCTCGGCGGCGATCGTGCGCGCTTCGTCGCCGTCTTCGGTGGTCAGCAGGCGGACGCCGAGATCGGCCTTGCCGACGCGCCCGCCCGCATTGATTCGCGGACCCAGCGCGAATCCGAGATCGCGGCACTCGACCGGGCGCGACAGGCGCGCCGCGTCGATCAGCGCGGCCAGCCCGACATTGCGTCGCTCGCGCATCACCTTGATGCCCTGTGCGACGAAACACCGATTGAGGCCGACCAGCCTAGCAACGTCGGCGACGGTGCCCAGTGCGACGATGTCGAGCAGCGCCATCAGATCGGGTTCGTGCGACTTGTCGGCGAAGAAAGCGCGTTTGCGCAGCTCACGCACGATCGCGACGCCGAGCAGGAACGCCATGCCGACCGCGGCGAGGTGACCGTGCGCGGCACCTTCGGCGCTTTCGTCGAGCCGGTTGGGATTGACCATCGCAAGCGCTTCGGGAAGCTCGGCGAGGCATTGGTGGTGATCGACGACGATGACTTCGACTCCGGCCGCCTTCGCCATCGCCAGCGCTTCATAGGCCTGAGCGCCGCAATCGACCGTGATGACGAGGTCGGCGCCGCCGGCCCCGATCGCGACGAGCGCCTCGCCGCTCGGTCCGTATCCTTCCATCAGCCGGTCGGGAATATAATGGCCCGGTGTCAGGCCGAGATCGCGCAGCAAGCGGATCAGCAGCGCCGCCGAGGTCGCGCCATCGACATCGTAATCGCCGAACACCGTCACCGCTTCGCCGCCCTCGACCGCGTCGGCGATCCGCGCGGCGGCGACATCCATGTCGCGGAATACCGACGGGTCGGGCAGGAAGTTGCGCAGCTTTGGATTGCGGTGCGGCTCGAGATCGTCGCGCGGACAGCCGCGCGCGAGCAGGATCTGGGTGACGAGATCGTCGGGGCGAAAGCCAGCATCGCGCCCGTCGGTCGATCCCTGCCGCCAGATCCACGGCAGGCCGGAAATGGAGTGTTCGATATCGAGGACGAAGGTCATGCCGTGCGCTGTAGCAGGTCCGATCGCAGGGCATAAGCTGTCGCCAGCGGCAAGGCGGCGATTTGGTGGAGCGAAAACCCGCTGCCGCCCGCCACGCCGAAGGTCAGCGACGCGACACCGAAGGCGCGCGTGACGAAATTGTGCGCGATATCGGCGCTCTGGATATTGGCGATCGGCAGGATGATCGTCCGCTGCCGCCAGAAGCCGCGCCGGATGAGGATACGCTCGCCGTCATATCCGTAGCGATAGCGCCGCCAGGCGAGCGCGCGCCCGACGATCGCGATGCCAATGGCGGCGCTGCCGAACAGCGCGGGCTCGGCACCGAACGCGGCGGCGAGCAGCGTGCCGGCGAGCGGCAGCGCGAGCCACAGCGCATATTCGACCGCATAGGCCGAAGCGATCCGCTGCCATACGGTATTCTCGGCGGGTAACGTCATGCCGACTTCGGCGAGGATCGGGGCGATCTCGTCGAGCTGCGCAAACGGCGCGACCTCGTGATCGCCCTGCTTGGCCTCGTCGCGCGCCAAGCTCTGCAGCTTGAGCGAATGCCAGCCGGCGCGGGTGCGGATCGGACCGGTGCCGACGATCGCCGCCTGGACGCGGCGAACGGGGATGATGACATCGGTCAGCGTCAGCAGGCCGCGCTGACGCCGCAGGCCCGTCTCGGTGCGCGTCAGGCGGAAATTGTAATCGCGCAGCAGCGTCCGGATGACGCCGGTCGCGAGCCCGACGACGACCAGCGTCACGATCCCGGCCAGCGCGCTGACCCAGCGATGCGTCAGCAGATAGTCGGCAAGCGGCGAACCCGAATCGATCAGCGAATTCCAGAAGGCGCGCTTGAACGGATTGAATCCGAACAGGTCGCCGCCCTGCTGGAGCAGGCGGCGAACGACTTCGCCCACCGAAGTGCCGCCCGGCTCCCGC
>CAZHWG010000103.1:0-6196 GCA_964535925.1 uncultured Sphingorhabdus sp. | reverse complement strand
GACCCATTGCCAGTTCACCGCGTTGTTCGCGTAATCGGCATCAACGAGGCAGTCCCAGTACCAGCGTTCGCCGCGCCGCCAGTCGATCAGCAGATGCTTGACGAGGAAGCTCGCGGCGATCATCCGCACGCGGTTGTGCATCCAGCCGGTTGCCCAGAGCTGCCGCATTCCGGCATCGACAATCGGATAGCCGGTGCGACCCTTTGTCCAGGCAGCGAAATCGGCCTCGGCATCCTTGCCCGTTCGCCATTGCAATGCGTCGAAGCGGTCGCGGGCGTTCTTGCGCGCGTAATCGCCGAACTGGAGGATGACGTTTTGTGCGTAATCGCGCCACGCCAGTTCCTTGAGAAACGTATTCACCCCCGCCTTGCCGCGCCCCACCGCGGCGATGCGGTGCCAGACGTACGCGGGCGAGACCTCGCCCCAATGGAGGTGCGGCGACAGGCGCGAGCTGTCCTCCTTCGATGGCAAGTTGCGCGCCTCGTCGTAATCGGCCGCCTCGTCGATGAAATCGGCAACGCGCGCCCGCGCCGCCGCTTCTCCGGGCGTCCAGTCCTCACCGAAGCGTTTCGCCCAGTCTGGATCGGTCTTCAGCAGGTCCCAGTCGGCGAGGTCGTCCGAGCCTGGCCACAAAGACGGTGCGGGGATGTCGCGCGGAGCGTCGTGCGGTTCGGCCGGCGGCATCCGCTCGCCCAGCGCCTTCCAGAACGGCGTGTAGATCTTGTACGGATCGCCCGCGCCCGTCATCACGCTGCCCGGCGGGGCAAGGTAGTTGCCGTCGTGGAGGACGAGGTCGAGAGACCTGGCGATGGCGGCTTCGGCAGCGCGCCACCACGGCTCGTAATGGTGCAGCGCATGGACGCGGCGCGCGCCGACGTCTTTTGCCAGCTTGGCGATTTCCTCGACCGCGTTGCCGCGTCGCAGGACCAGCCGCGAGCCCTTGGCGCGCAGGTCGCTATCAAGGCTCGAAAGACTGTGATGCAGCCACCAGCGCGCCGCCCCGCCGATCGCGTGATCGCCCGGCGCATCGTCATCGAGGACGAAAACGGGGATCACCGCGCCCTCGCCAGCCGCAGCCGCCAACGCTGCCTGATCGGACAGCCGCAGGTCGCGACGAAACCAAAGGATGACGGGATCGGTCATTCGCACTCCGCCTTTCCGCTCAGGGAAAGGGTACCGGATTCAATTCTCGCGCGGTTCTTTCTCGACCATCCAGGTCTGCCCCTTCGACACGAGCGCCTGGAGGTCGGGCGTCTTGCCTTCGCTGAGCTCGCGGTTCTGCGCGACGACGGCGCTTTCGAAGGTCGGGTGCGGGTCGTCGTAGAGGACGCCCAAGGCCATCGGGAACGGGCCGAAGGGCATTTCGACGAGCATGTGCGCCACCGCGCGGTTCCTGACGTCGTGGACGATCACGCCCGCGCCTTGCCAGTCGCCGTCGACGACATCGACCACCTTGAGTTGCAGTGCCTCACGGTCGAGCGCGATGCCCTTGGCGCCCTTTTCGAACAGCATCGGTTCGCCGTCGGCCAGCCATAATTGGTGCGAGGTCGCATTCTTCTTGTCGGTGAACTCGGCGAAGACGTCGGCGTTGTAGACGATGCAGTTCTGGAAAATCTCGATGAACGCCGCGCCCTTGTGCGCGTGCGCGGCCTTGAGGACATCGGGCAGCTGTTTCGACACGTCATAGGCGCGCGCGACGAAGCGTCCGCCCGAGCCGAGCGCGAATGCGCAGGGCCGCGCGGGATGATCGACCGATCCGAACGGCGTCGAGGGCGAGCGCGTGCCTTCGCGGCTGGTCGGCGAATATTGGCCCTTGGTCAGACCGTAAATCTCGTTGTTGAAGAGCAGTATCTGCGTGTCGAGATTGCGCCGCAGGACGTGCATCGTGTGGTTGCCGCCGATGCTGAGGCCGTCGCCGTCGCCGGTGACGAGCCAGACGTCGAGTTCGGGATTGGCGAGCTTGATCCCCGTGGCGAACGCTGGGGCGCGGCCGTGGATCGTGTGAAAGCCGTAGGTTTCCATGTAATAGGGAAAGCGGCTCGAACAGCCGATGCCGCTGACGAACACGGTGTTGGCGGGCGTGCCGCCGATTTCGGGCATCGTGCGCTGGACAGCCTTGAGGATCGCATAGTCGCCGCAGCCCGGGCACCAGCGCACTTCCTGGTCGGTTTCCCAGTCCTTGGGCGCGGTTACGATCGGGGTCATGTCGTTCATGCTGCGGTTCCAAAAGTCACAGGTTCACGTTCGGCGGTGTTTCCGTTCGACGAGACCTTCCGTTCGAGGTCGGTCATGCCAATGCCTTTTCGATCGCCGCTTCGATTTCGGCGATCATGAACGGCTGGCCCGACACCTTGTTGAGCGGTTTCGCATCGACAAGATACTGGTCGCGCAGGAGCGTCTTCAACTGACCCGTGTTCATTTCGGGGACGATGATATGCTCGAACGACCGCAATAGGACAGCCATATTTTTCGGCAGCGGCCACAGGTGGCGGATGTGGATGTGGCTGACGTCGAGTCCGCGCGCCCGGGCTCTACGGACCGCCTGGAGGATCGGGCCGTAGGTCGAGCCCCAGCCGACAATCGCGAGCCTGCCGTCAGCTTCGCCGCACTCGATCTCCTGATCGGGGACGTCGACGCCGAGGATCTTGTCGCGGCGAATTTCGGTCATACGGGCATGGTTTTCCGGGCCGTATTCGATGGCACCCGAGCCTTCGGCCTTTTCGATGCCGCCGATGCGGTGCATCAGGCCCGGCGTGCCGGGGATCGCCCACGGCCGCGCCAGTTTCTCGTCGCGGGCATAGGGCAGGAACGCCTCGCCCTCGCCCGGCGCGTCGGTCTTAAAGGTCACCGGGAACGGCGCATAGCCAGCCATGTCGGGGACCTTCCACGGTTCGGCGGCATTGGCGATATAGCCGTCGGTCAGCAGCATCACCGGGGTCATGTAGGTCGTCGCGATGCGCACCGCCTCGATCGCGCAATCGAACGCGTCGGCGGGGCTGCGCGCCGAGATTACCGGCAGCGGCGCATCGCCGTTGCGGCCATAGATCGCCTGGTAGAGATCGGACTGCTCGGTCTTGGTCGGCAGGCCGGTCGACGGACCGCCGCGCTGAGAATTGACGATGACGAGCGGCAGTTCGGTCATGATCGCGAGGCCCATCGCCTCCGTCTTGAGCGCGATGCCCGGACCCGACGAGCTGGTGATGCCCAGTTGCCCGGCATAGCTCGCGCCGATCGAGGCGCAGATCGCGGCGATCTCGTCCTCGGCCTGGAAGGTCGTGACGCCGAATTCCTTGAGGCGGGCGAGATGGTGGAGGATCGCCGACGCGGGCGTGATCGGATAGCCGCCGAAGAACAGCTTGAGCCCCGCGAGCTGTGCGCCCGCGACGAGGCCGAGCGAAATCGATTCGGCACCGGTGACGGTGCGATAGAGGCCCGGTTCGGTCGGCGCGGCAGCGATCGAGACCTTTTGCATCGGCCCCGCCAGCTCGGCGGTCTCGCCATAGGCATGGCCCGCGTTGAGCGCGGCGATGTTGGCTTCGGCAATGTCGGGCAGCTTGGCGAACTTGGCCTTGAGCCAGTCGACGATCGGCTGGCGGTCGCGGTCGAACATCCACAGCGCGAGGCCGAGCGTCCACATGTTCTTGCAGCGCAGCGCCTCCTTCTTGCCGAGGCCGAAGGGTTTGACCGCCTCCAGAGTGAGCGCGCTGATATCGAGCTTCATCAGCTGCCATTTGGCAAGGCTGCCGTCGTCGAGCGGGTTGGCGTCGTATTTCGCCTTGGCGAGGTTGCGATCGCCGAACTCGCCCTCGTCGGCAATGATCAGACCACCGGGCTTCAAGGCATCAACGTTGGTCTTGAGCGCGGCGGGGTTCATCGCGACGAGCACGTCGGGGGCGTCGCCCGCGGTCTCGATCGCGGTCGAACCGAAATTGATCTGGAACGCCGAAACGCCGAACAACGTCCCTTGCGGTGCCCGGATCTCCGCGGGGAAATCGGGGAAGGTGGCAAGGTCGTTGCCGGCCAGCGCGGTCGACAGGGTGAACTGCCCACCGGTCAGCTGCATGCCGTCGCCGCTGTCGCCGGCAAAGCGGACGACAACCGCCTCGGCGGGCGGATGCGCGGTGGCTTCAGCCTTGGTAATCGTGTGCGCGGCGCTCGCCATGCGTCATCCTGTCATTGGGGTGGTCGATCACCAGCGACCCTAGGCGGCGGCGGGTGCGCGCTCAAACCCTTTTTGAGCGCTTTTACCGAGTTGGGGAGACAGGTTCCGCTTTGCAACCGATCACGGTGGTGGCAGTTAGTCCCCCATGACCGAAATCCATTCCGACGCCCGCCCCGATGTCCGCGCCTATCTCGAGGTGATCAACGCACCCGAGACGCCCAAGGTCTATCAATTCGAACCGCCGCAGGCGCGCGAGCTGATGAAAATGGCGAAAGCGATGGCCGATGTCGAACGCGGCGATATCGCGCGGGTCGAGGACCTATCCTGCCCCGGCCCCGCCGGCGACATTCCGTTGCGACTGTACGATGCGCGCGCCGAGGCGACGGCTTCGCCGGTCATCTGTTTCTACCATGGCGGCGGCTTCGTCATCGGCGATCTCGAGACGCACGATTCGTTCTGCGCCGAGATGGCGCGCGCGATGCAGCTTCCCGTCGTCGCGGTCGATTATCGCCTCGCCCCCGAGGCGCCCTTCCCCGCCGCCCCTGACGACTGCGAAGCCGCGACGCGCTGGATCGCCGACAATGGCGAAGCGCTCGGCCTCGACATCGACGGGTTGGTCACCTGTGGCGACAGCGCCGGCGGCAACCTCGCGATCGTCGTCACCCAGCAGCTGCGCGACACGCCCGCCAGCCAGAAGGTCGTCGCGCAGTTCCCGATCTACCCGGTCGTCGACGAGGCGCCCGCCTATCAGAGCTTCAGGGATTTCTCAGAAGGGCACCTGCTCAGCGCCGATTCGATGCGCTGGTTCGACAACCACTACGCCCCGACCAAGGGCGATCCGCGCAACGCCTGTCTCGGCGCGGGGCATCACGACACCCCGCCGACGCTCGTCATGACCGCGGGGCTCGACCCCCTGCGCGACCAGGGCCGTGCCTATGCTGCCGCGCTGGTCGCCGAAGGCGCGACGGTCGCGCACTACGACGCGGTTGGCAACGTCCACGGCTTCATCACGCTGAGGAAAGCGCTGCCGTCCTCGAACGCCGATCTCGCGCAGGCCTTTCGCCTGCTCAAGGCGCTGCTCCCCGCCGATGGCTGAGCGCGGACCGCCGCCGATGAGTAAACGCGAGGCGCTCGCCTATCGCCCCGGCGTCGGGGTGATGCTGGTCAACGACGAGGGCAAGGTGTTCGTCGGCCAGCGCATCGATAACCGCGCCGAGGCCTGGCAGATGCCGCAGGGCGGCGTCGACAAGGGCGAGGACTGGCTCGATGCCGCATGGCGCGAGCTCGAGGAGGAAACCGGCATCGCCAGGGCCAAGGCCGAGCTGGTCGCCGAGGCGAGCGAGGAATTCGTCTACGAGCTTCCCGACGAGCTGATCGGCGTGTTGTGGAAAGGCAAGTATCGCGGCCAGCAACAGCGCTGGTACCTGATGCGCTTCACCGGTGACGACGGCGACATCGACATCGCCACCGAACATGCCGAGTTCCGCGAATATGCGTGGAAATCGCCGCATGAACTCGCCGATCTCATCGTCCCGTTCAAGCGCGCGCTGTATCAGCGCATCGTCGCCGAGTTCAGCCCGCTGATCTGATCTCCAGGGCGCGCGCAAAGACCGCCTCGAACATCTCCGGCGTCAGCCGCCCGGTGTTCGTATTGTAGCGCGAGCAGTGGTAGCTATCGATCAGGACGCGACCGTCGGGGAGGCGATGCTCGGCGAGATGGCCGAACTTGTACGCAGCCTGGCGCTCGCCGAGATTGCGGATGACGGTCGAATGCGCGATCTGGCCGAGCGCGACGAGGACGCGCGTATCCGGCAGCATCGCGAGCTGCTGGGTATAGAAGCGCCGACAATTGTGCACCTCGGCGGGCAGCGGCTTGTTCTGCGGCGGCAGGCACTTGACCGCGTTGATGATGATCGCGCCGTCGAGGCGCAGGCCGTCGTCGATGCGGCTGTCGTAGCAGCCGTTCGACAGGCCGAACTTGGCCAGCGTCGCGAATAACAGGTCGCCGGCATAATCACCGGTGAACGGCCGCCC
>CAZHWG010000102.1:0-6213 GCA_964535925.1 uncultured Sphingorhabdus sp. | reverse complement strand
AACGATGCCGGCGGCCAGGTCGACGTGCTAGCCCGTTCGGCGCACCACCGCTATCGCGAGGCGTTGGGTCAGGATGCAGGCGAACTCGCCGACGGGCTCTATCCCGGCGAATATCTGATCCCGGTCGGCGAGCAGCTGGCCGGGGAATTCGGCGATCGCTATGCCGATGCGCCGACAAACGATTGGCTGCCGCTGTTCCGCACCCGCGCGGTCGCGGCGATGATGGACATGATCCGCGCCGATCTCGCGCTGCTCGGCATCCGTCACGACGTGTTCGCCTCGGAGGCCGAACTGCAGGCGGCGGGCAAGCCCGACGACGCCGAGGCTTGGCTGCGCGCACGCGACCTCGTCTATGACGGCGTCCTCGAAGCGCCCAAGGGTGAAACACCCGACGACTGGGAACCGGTCGAGCTGCCGCTGTTCCGATCGACCAGGTTCGGCGACGACCAGGACCGCCCGATCAAGAAGTCGAACGGCAGCTGGACGTATTTCGGTGCCGACTTGGCCTATCATTACCAGAAGGCGCAAAGTTCCGACGAGCTGATCGATATCTGGGGCGCCGACCATGCCGGCACGGTCAAGCGGATCAAGGCGGCGGTGGCCGCGCTGACCGAGGAAAAGACGCGCTTCGACGTCAAGCTGGTCCAGATGGTCCGGTTGCTGCGCGCCGGCGAGCCGATCAAGATGAGCAAGCGTTCGGGCAATTTCGTCACGCTCGCCGATGTCGTCGGCGAAGTCGGCAAGGATGTCGTGCGGTTCACGATGCTGACGCGCAAGGCCGATGCGCAGATGGATTTCGATTTCGCCAAGGTCGTCGAGGCGAGCCGCGACAACCCCGTCTGGTACGTCCAGTACGCACACGCCCGGATAGCCTCGCTGCATCGCAAGGTCGCCGAACTCGGCATCGCGCTGACCGCGCCCGACCTGTCGCGGCTGGTCGAGGATGAACTCGCCGTGGTCCGCCTGGCAGCGCAATTCCCGCGGATCGTCGAAGCGGCGGCGGCGGCGCGCGAGCCGCACCGCATCGCCTTCTATCTCGGTGACCTCGCCGCGGCGTTCCACGCGTTGTGGAACGTCGGCAACGACGATCCCGCGCGGCGCATGATCGTCGCTGTAGATCCGGTGCTGACCTCGACGAGGCTTTTCATGGCCGATCAAATCGGGCAAGTTATTCGCAACGGTCTCGCGCTCATGGGGGTCGAGGCCGCCGAGGAGCTGAACTGATGGACGACGAGCGCAGCGGTCTGGATCTCGAACAGGATGACAGCCTTCCGTGGCTTGAGCCCGTTGACGATTACGATAGCGAACCCGGCAGTTCGCCCATCAAGCTCGCGCTGGTCGCCATTGCCGGACTCGCGGTCATCGCGCTCGCGGTGTTCGCGGTGTTCTGGGTGCAGAGCAATCCGCGCAACGGCGAGGGTGAGCTGATCGTCGCCGAACAGGGTGACTACAAGGTTCCCGCCAGCAATACCGAAGCGCGCACCTTCGAAGGCGAAGGCGACACCAGCTACGCCGCGAGCGAGGGCAACGAGCCCAACGGCAAGATCGACCAGTCGCTTGCGCCCGAGGCACCCGCGATCGGCGCGGCGGCCAACAGCGCTCCGGCCAGGACCGCCGCGGCGACGAGCGCACCCGCCAAGCCGGCCGAAGAGACCGCGGCTCCAGCACCCGCAACGACGGGCAGCGTGACGCTTCAGCTCGGCGCGTTCGCCAACCGAAAGGGCGCCGATGCCGCCTGGACCTCGCTCACCAAACGCATTCCCGCGTTGACGGGCTACGCGCCGACGATCTCGTCGGCCAACGTTGGCGGCGGCACCGTCTACCGCCTGCGCACCACCGCCAAGTCGAAAGCCGCTGCGGCCAAGCTGTGCGAGGCGGTTCGCGCCAAGGGCGAAAATTGCCTCGTCGTCGGGTGATGGCGACGCTTCGAGACGTCCTGTGACTCCCGCTATCTTCGGCATGTCGGCGACCGCGCTGACGCGCGACGAGACCGCCTTCTTCAAGGAGTCCGACCCAGCGGGATACATATTGTTCGGCCGCAATATCGAGACGCCCGAGCAGGTCCGCGCACTGACCGACGAACTGCGCAGCCTGCACGGACGCGACGACCTGGCGATCCTGATCGACCAGGAAGGCGGCCGGGTCGCGCGACTCAAGTCGCCCGCCTGGCCCGAATTCCCGACCGGCGAAACCTTCGACCGATTGTATGACATCGCGCCTGCCACCGCGATCGAGGCGGCGCGGATCAATGCGCTGGCGCTCGCCGACGTGCTCCACGCGCTCGGCATCACGGTCGATTGCCTGCCGCTGCTCGACGTCCGCCAGCCGGGCGCCGACGACATCATCGGCGATCGCGCGCTCGGGTCCGATCCGATGCGTGTCGCCGCGCTGGGCCGCGCGATCCTCGACGGGCTGCGCGGCGGCGGCGTGGTCGGCGTGGTCAAACATATCCCCGGCCATGGCCGCGCGCTGTGCGATAGCCACAAGGCACTGCCGCGTGTCGCCGCGAGCGATGCAGAACTCGCCGGCGACCTGGCGCCCTTCATCGCGCTCAAAGAGGCGCCGATGGCGATGACCGCGCACATCGTTTACGAAGCATGGGACGCCGAGCATCCGGCAACGCACTCGAAAATCGTTATCGACGACATCATTCGCGACCGGATCGGTTTCGACGGACTGTTGATGAGCGACGATCTCGACATGGAGGCGCTGAGCGGCAGCGTTCCGGAACGCGCCAGTCGCGCGATCGCCGCGGGCTGCGACCTCGCGCTCAACTGCTGGGCCAAGATGGACGACATGGTTGGTATCGCCGACGCCTTGCCCGCCATCACCCACGCGGCAAAAGCGCGGCTCGATGGCGCAATGGCGCGCATTTCGGGACCGCGCGACGAACGCCCTTATGCCGAGCTGGCGGCGCAGCGCGATGCGCTGATCGCCGCGGCGGCCGCCTGATCGTGGCGCAGGGCGATCCCGGCATCGACAGCTTCGAGTCGCCGGTGACCTTGGGTGCCGTGGTCGGCGAGGATGTCTTCACCGTCGAACTCGACAACTGGGAAGGACCGCTCGACCTGCTGCTGACGCTCGCGCGGCGCCAGAAGGTCGATCTCAAGGCGATCTCGATCCTCGACCTGGTCGAACAATATCTCGGCTTCATCGCCGAGGCGACCGACATGAAGCTCGAGATCGCCGCCGACTATCTCGTCATGGCGGCGTGGCTCGCCTATCTTAAATCGGGCCTGCTTCTGCCTGGCGATCCCGACCTCGACCCGTCGCCCGAGACGCTGGCGCTGCGCCTTCAGCTCAGGCTTCAGCGGCTTCATGCGATGCGCGAGGCGGCGGCGCGGCTGATGGCGCGCGACCGGACCGGGCGCGATGTCTTCATGCGCGCCGCACCCGAGGGGCTGCGGACGGTCAGAAAGCGTCAATGGACCGCGTCGCTGTACGATTTGCTCGTCTCCTACGGCCGCGTCCAGGCGCGTACCGCGCCGGTCACCCACATGGTCGCCAATCGCCAGGTGATGACGCTCGACGCCGCGCTCGATCGCGTCGCGCGGCTGGTCGGTGCGACGATTGACTGGACGCGGATCGAGGCATTCCTGCCCGAAAGCTATGCCGGGTCGCTGCGCAAGTCGGCGCTGGCATCGAGCTTTCTCGCCGCGCTCGAATTGGCGCGGCAGGGCAAGGTCACGCTGCGCCAGGAGCGCGCCTTTGCGCCGCTGTACCTGAAGGGCGGTGCGGCATGAGCCCCTCCGCCGACAACGCGCCCGACGATTTCGAACGCGCGGTCGAGGCCGCTGTGTTCGCCGCCGACGCGCCGATGAGCCCCGCCGAAATCACCGCCTATGTCGGCGACGGGGCGGTCGGCGATGCGCTTGCCCGGATCGCCCGGCGCCATGCGGGCCATGGCATCGAGCTTGTCGAGCGCGGCGGGCGCTGGCATTTCCAGACCGCCGCCGACCTCGCCCACCTGCTCCGCCGCGAACGCGACGAGCCGCGCAAGCTGACACGCGCCGGGCTCGAGGTGTTGGCGATCGTCGCCTATCACGAACCGGTCAGCCGCGCCGAGATCGAGTCGATCCGCGGAGTCCAGACCGCACGAGGGACGCTCGATGTGTTGATGGAGGCGGGCTGGATCCGTCCGGCCGGTCGCCGCGACGTCCCCGGACGGCCGATCATCTATAGTACGACGCCCGATTTCCTGACGCATTTCGGCCTCGAAAGCCGCAAGGATCTACCGGGGATCGACGATCTCAAGGCCGCGGGACTGCTCGATCCGGTCGACGACGCGCTCGACCGGGCGCTTGAAGATGCGATCGGCGATGACGAATTAACGCGGGCCGAACTGGTAAAGGATGGCGAGACCGAGTAGGATCGCAGGCCGGTATTTACGGAGAATTTTCGATGGGTGGTTTTAGCATCTGGCACTGGCTCGTTCTGGGCGTCATCGTCCTGCTGCTGTTCGGCAAGGGGCGGTTTTCGGACATGATGGGCGATGTCGCCAAGGGCATCAAAAGCTTCAAGCAGGGCATGAGCGAAGACGACGCCAAGCCCGATGGCTCGCCGACCGCTCAGGGCCGGATCGAAGTCCAGCCGCCGCGCGACCTGTCGGCATCGCCGCCGCCGGCCGATCAGCCGCACGTCGCGCCTGCGCCATCCGAACCGGGTGATGATCGCCAGGGCTAGGCCCGACTGAAAAGGGGCCGCGGGGCCGCCAATCCTATGTTCGATATCGGATCGACCGAATTGCTGATGGTCGCGATGGTGGCCCTGGTCGTCATCGGACCCAAGGACCTGCCCAAGGCGATGCGCGTCGTTGGCCATTGGGTCGGCAAGGCGCGCGGCTTCGCCCGGCAGATGCGCGCGGGCTTCGACGACATCGTGCGCGAGAGCGAGCTGGCCGAGCTCCAAAAGAAATGGGCCGAGGAAAACGCCCGGATCATGCGGGAATTTCCCTCGACGGGTGACGCGGCCGAGATGCAGCCGCTGGCGCCGCCGGCCGCGCCATCGGCTGACGAACCGTTGCTGCCCGGGCTCGACAAGGGCGAGGCTTCGCATGGCGAGGAATCGCCCGACAGCGACGAGCGAGGGCCGGCGCAGTGACCGACCAGAACGCCCCGCCCGAGGCCGGCGAGATCGACGCCAGCAAGGCGCCGCTGCTCGACCATCTGATCGAATTGCGCTCGCGGCTGTTGTGGTCGCTCGCGGCGATCGTCGTGGCGTTCTTCGCCTGCCTTTATTTCGCGCGCGACATCTTCGCCTTCCTCGTCCAGCCGCTGGTTGCGGCGGGGCAGGGCAGGATCATCTATACCCAGCTGTTCGAGGCGTTCTTCGTCGAGATCAAGGTGGCGCTGTTCGCGGCGATGATGATCGCCTTCCCGGTGATCGCTAACCAGCTGTGGAAATTTGTCGCGCCGGGGCTGTACGGCAAGGAAAAGCGGGCGTTGCTGCCCTTCCTACTCGCCACCCCGGTGCTGTTCGCGACCGGTGCGAGCCTGGCTTATTACGGCGCGGTGCCGGTCGCGCTCAAGTTCCTGCTCGGCTATCAGGGCGATTACGGCGGGATCACGCAGGAGGCGCTGCCCGCGGTCGGCAACTATCTCGACTTCATCATGCGGTTCATCATGGCATTCGGCATCGCGTTCCAGCTGCCGATCCTGCTGATGCTGCTCGAGCGAGCGGGCGTCGTCAGCTATGACCAGCTGAAATCGGCGAGGCGTTACGCGATCGTCGCGGCGTTTCTCGTCGCCGCGATCTTCACCCCGCCCGACGTGCTGAGCCAGTTCATGCTCGCGCTGCCGATCGTGCTGCTTTACGAAATCTCGTTGATCGCGATCCGCATCACGCAAAGAAAAAGGGCGGGTCAGTCGTCAGACTGAGCCGCCCTTTCGATATCCGGGGTAGGCGTATCAATCGGCAGCGTCGGCAACCGTATCGCCAACCGATTCAACATCCTTGCCCACGCCGTGGATCGTGTTGCACGCCGAGATGAACAGCATGCTCGAAGCGGCGAGACCAATCAGAACCTTGCGAACCATAATCTTGCTCCTTGTCTGGGGACCGGAGCATGCCGTTCCCCTTGGATGACGAACTTTAAACCCGCGACGGGGTCGCCGGTTCCCTTGGCGCATTAACGATTGGGCAGATGCCAGGGTATGCTGGCTCCATGATACGCCGCGTAACGGGGTCTGAAACGAAAACCGGGCCCGGCAGCGC
>CAZHWG010000101.1:0-6340 GCA_964535925.1 uncultured Sphingorhabdus sp. | reverse complement strand
GGACGGACTGTCGGCGTCGCGATCGAGCGGCAGCGCGACGGGCTTGGCGCCCATCGGCGAAAGCATCGGCATGATGTCGGCAACGTGCGCGGCGTGGCTGTCGTGTTCGTCCTTGTCGGGCTCATGGCCCATGTCGTTCCAGCCCAGGTCGTCGTGCGGGCTGGCGATATGGCCGCCCAGGCCCTGGCGGCGCATCGCGGGACGCGCGGCGCCCTTGCGGGCCAACAGGCCGGAGGACAAGGATGCGGTGGGTTTGGCTTCGGCCATGGGGCTGGTCCTCTCCACTCGCCTTATTGGCCGACCACACGGCGGCCGAAGCCACCGAGCGGACGCGGTGCGCCGACCTGGCTCATCCCCGTGGTCGCCGCAGGCGCACTGAAGATCGTGCGGCGGAAATTCTTTTCGAGGCGGTCGGAGATATAGGTCCACAATTGCGTCACTTCGGCGCAGGACTTGCCCTTGGGATCGACCTCCATCACGGTTCGGCCGTCGATCATCGAGGCGGCGAAATCGGTCCGCTGGTGCAGCGTGACGGGCGCGACGGTGCCGTGCTGTGACAGCGCAACCGCTGCCTCGCTCGTGATCCGCGCCTTCGGGGTGGCAGCGTTGACGACGAAGATCAGCGGCTTGCCGGCGCGTTCGCACAGGTCGACGGTGGCGCCGACGGCGCGCAGATCGTGCGGGCTGGGCCGTGTCGGTACGACGATCAGTTCGGACACCGAGATGACGCTCTGGATCGCCATCGTGATGGCGGGAGGCGTATCGATGACCGCGAGCTTGAAGCCCTGCTGGCGCAGGACCTCGAGATCGGCGGCGAGCCGCGCGACGGTGGTCTGCGCGAAAGCGGGCAATTCGGCCTCACGTTCGTTCCACCAGTCGGCAAGCGAGCCTTGCGGATCGATGTCGATAAGGACGACGGGGCCAGCGCCCGCCAATTGAGCCTGGACCGCCAGGTGGCCGGACAAGGTTGTCTTGCCCGATCCGCCTTTTTGCGATGCTAATGCGAGAACGCGCACGCTTTTCCCCCGAAGTGAGATTTGTTCGACATGACGATTGCCACGAGCGGGCCTAAAATTTGGTTAATATGGCGCCATGCAATTCTTGTCCGCCGCTGATGAAAGCGGGTGATTTGGCACTAACGCCGGGTTAAGCTATTTTGCGTTAGGAGCTTTCGACCCACATTTGCGGTAACGTGTTTCGCATCAAGAGTTTTCACCAAGACAAGGATCTCCCGCCATGGTCTCTCATCGCCACATCATTGCCCTCGCCGCCGCCGGCGCTGCGCTGGCGGCCGTCCTGCCCGCTCAGGCCGATGTGAAAGCGGGAGTCGAGGCATGGGAACGCGGCGATTACGCCGCCGCCGTCGCTGCCTGGCGGACCGACGCGGTCAAGGGTGATGCCGATGCGCAGTTCAACCTGGCCCAGGCCTACAAGCTCGGGCGCGGCGTCGTTGCCGACCTGTCGATGGCCGAAAATCTCTACCGCCGTGCCGCCGAACAGGGCCATATCCAGGCGCAGGACAATTACGGCATCATGCTATTCACCAACGGCAAGCAGAAGGACGCGATGCCGTGGCTCGAGAAATCGGCCGCACGCGGCGAACCGCGCGCACAATATATCGTCGGCACAGCTGCATTTAACGGCGACTTCCTGCCCCGCGACCCCGTCCGCGGCTATGCCCTGATGCAGCGCGCCAACGAGGCCGGCCTCGAACAGGCGGCCGCCAGCCTCGCCAATATGGAGCCGCTGCTGACGCCCACGCAAAAGGCCCAGGGCCTGGCGATGGCGCAAGAGCTTGCCCGGACCGAACGCAATGCGCGTCTCGCACTCGTCGATCCCGCCGCCAAGCCCGTTACGAAGGGCCCCGTGACGGTCAAACCGACCGAATTGCCGCCCTCGCAGCCCGGCGTGACCTTCACCCCGCCGCCGATGGCCGGCGATCCTGCACCTACGCCGGCGCCCGTCATCGTAACCACGCCCAATCCGGCGCCCGCGCCAGCCAGGGTCGTTCCCGCTCCGACCAAGGTCGCGGCCGCCACGCCCCCGGTCGCGACGCGCGGCAAATGGCAGGTCCAGCTCGGCGCCTTCAGTTCGCGCGCCAATGCCGAAGCCCTGTGGTCCAAACTGTCGAAAAGCGGCGCGGTCGCGGGGCTGCAGGCTAATTATCAGAGCGCTGGCCGACTGACCCGCGTGCGCACCGGCGCCTATGCCACCCGCGGCGAAGCCGAAGCGGCATGCAAGACGTTCAAGGCGCGCGGCCAGGGATGTTTCCCCGTCGCCAACTGAGACTGCTCTCAGCTTTCGACCCAGTGCGCGCGGGCGATGCCTTGCGCCCATAGCAATGCGGTAAGGTCGTTGTTCGCGATGGCAGCGGCGGCAGCGGCGGCAACGACTGGCTTCGCATAATAGGCGACACCCAGTCCGGCGGCTTCGATCATCGGCAGGTCGTTGGCCCCGTCGCCGATCGCGAGCACCGCCGAACGATCGACGCTGCGCGCCACGCAGGCCTGTTCGAGCGCCGCCAGCTTGGCCGCACCGTCGACGATCGGGCCTTCGACCTTCCCCGTCAACTTGCCGTTTTCGCTGCCCAGGACGTTGCAATGCACACGTTCGAACCCCAGCCGTTGGGCGACCGGGTCGGCGAAGCGGCGAAACCCGCCGCTCACCAGGACGGTCAGCGCCCCGCGCGCGCGCAACGTCCGCACCAGCGTCTGCGCGCCAGGCGTGTCGTGGATCCGCGTGGCAAGGCATTCGGCGACCTTTTCGACAGGAAGTCCGGCAAGCAGAGCCAGGCGATCGTTGAGCGCGCCGACGAAGTCGATCTCGCCGCGCATCGCGCGCTCGGTTACCGCCGCCACTTCGGGACCGACGCCGGCAAGATCGGCGAGTTCGTCGATGCATTCCTGGCCGATCATCGTCGAGTCCATGTCGCTGATCAGGATCGCCTTTTCGCGCCCGATCGCGGCTTGCGCGATGATGTCGCAGCCGTCGATCGCGCCACGCAATGCCTCGCGCGCGTCCGGCAGCCCTTGGCGAAATTCGACATCGGCGGCGTCGCCCTCGTCGATCCAGCGCCAGCCGACCGGCTCGCAACCCGCCTGCGAAAGGATTTGGCCGACGCGATCAAGCGCGTTCTCGTTCAGCCTCCGGGCTGCTATCACCGTGGCAATGAACATGACATCAGCCGATAGCGCGACCGCCCCCACCCGACAACGATCATCCGACGGCCAGCCGGCCGAGGTCGCGATCATCTGCGGCCCGACCGCGAGCGGCAAGACCGCGCTCGCGCTGGCGCTGGCGCAGCGGATCCCGAGCGTCGTCATCAACGCCGACAGCGCGCAGGTCTATCGCGATCTTGCGATCCTGTCGGCACGCCCCGACGAGACCGAGATGGCGGACATTCCGCACCGCTTGTTCGGTCATGTCGGCGGCGATGACGATTACAGCGCGGCGCGCTGGGCCGAAGAGGCGACGCGCGAAATCGCCGCCGCTGCCGTCGAGGGCCGACGGGCGATCCTCGTCGGCGGTACCGGCCTCTATATCCGCACGCTGATCGACGGCATCGCACCCGTCCCCGAAATCGACCCTGCCGTCCGCGAAGCCGTCCGCGCCCTGCCCGTAGCGCAGGCCTATTCCGCCTTGAAACAGGAGGACCCTGCGGCGGCCAGGCGGCTCAATCGCCGCGATACGACGCGCGTTGCGCGCGCGCTCGAAGTCGTGCGATCCAGCGGACGGACGCTCGCCGACTGGCAATCGGCCAAGACCGGCGGCATCGGCGCCTCGACACATATCACCGCGACGATTCTGCTACCCCCGCGCGAATGGCTGTTCGAGCGCTGCGACCGGCGGCTCGTCGCGATGATGGAAGGCGGCGCGATTGCCGAGGTCGAGGCCTTGCTGGCGCAAGGCTTCCCGTCCGAGAGCCCGGTCATGCGCGCGATCGGCGTGCGCGACATCGCTGCACTACTCGCCGGCGAACAGGAATACGATGAAGCGCTGGCCAATGCGCAACTCGCCACGCGGCGCTATGCCAAGCGGCAATATACCTGGTTCCGCAACCAGCCGCCGGCCGACTGGACGCGTGTCGAGACGACACCTGATGCCGCGCTGGTCGCCACCATAGCCGACACGATGACGGAGGCACTGGCGGGCTGAGCTTGCCTCGACACGCCTCGCCGTGGCACGGATCGCCGCCTTATCGGGAGAGCCTGTCATGCCGCTGACGATCCACACCGACCGCGATGCCGACCCCGCGCTGCTTGCCAACCGGCGCGTCGCGATCGTCGGCTACGGCAACCAGGGGCACGCCCACGCGCTCAACCTGCACGATGAGGGCATCGACGTCGTCGTCGGCCTGCGCGCCGGATCGGCCAATATTGCCGCCGCCCGGGCTGCGGGCCTCGCGGTCGCCGAACCCGCCGAAGCGGTCGCGAGCGCCGATCTCGTCACGATCCTCGCGCCCGACGAATGCCACGGACAGATTTATCGCGACATCGTCGCGCCGAACCTGCGTACCGGCGGCGCGCTGTGTTTCGCGCACGGCCTGTCGATCCGCTTCGGCCTGGTCTCCCCGCGCGCCGATCTCGACGTCATTCTCGTCGCGCCCAAGGGGCCCGGGTCGGCGCTGCGCAGCAACTATGTCGCGGGCGGTGGCATGCCCGCGCTGTTCGCGATCGAACAGGATCATAGCGGCGATGCGCGCGGAATCGCGCTCGCCTACGGATCGGCGCTCGGCTGCGGCCGCGTCGCGATGCTCGAAACCAGCTTCGCCGAAGAGGCCGAGGCGGACCTGTTCAACGAACAGGGCGTCGTCTGGGGCGCGGTGCCCGAGATCATCCAGGCGGGCTATGATATCCTCGTCGAAGCAGGCTTTTCGCCCGAAATCGCCTATTTCGAGTGCATCACCGAACTCAAGCTGCTCGCCGACCTGATCGCCAAGCGCGGCATCGCGGGCATGCGCGAAGTGATTTCGCCGACGGCTGAATTTGCCGGGGTAAAGGGCCGCGGGCGGATTGTCACCGACGCCAGCCGCGCCGAATTGCGCAAGATCCTCGCAGAGGTGCGCGCCGGGTCGCTCACCCGCGATCTCGTCGCCGAAGCCGAAGCGGGCTATCCGTTGCTCAGCGCCGCGCGGCGCGACGATGCGGCGCAGCCGATCGAGGAGATCGGCAAGCGGCTGCGCGACTGGACCGGCTGACCGATCGACCCGCTGGCGCTGGACAGGCCCCGCGCCCCCGCTATGGATGAACGCATGACCCTCCCCTCCCCCCTGTTCGACAATCTGCGCCTGCCGGTCATCGGCTCGCCGATGTTCATAGTTTCCGGCCCCGAGCTGGTGATCGCCCAATGCAAGGCGGGGATCGTCGGATCCTTTCCCTCGCTCAATGCCCGGCCACAGGCCCAGTTCGACGAATGGCTCCACCAGATCACCGAGGAACTCGCGGCGCACAATCGCGATCACCCCGATCGCCCCGCCGCGCCCTTTGCGGTCAACCAGATCGTCCACCGCTCGAACGACCGTCTCGATGCCGATGTCGCGACCTGCGCCAAGTGGAAGGTGCCGATCGTCATCACTTCGCTCGGCGCGCGCGAGGATTTGAACGAAGCGGTGCATTCATGGGGCGGGATCACGCTGCACGACGTCATCAACGACTTCTATTCGCACAAGGCGATCGAAAAGGGCGCCGACGGCCTGATCCCCGTCGCCGCCGGCGCGGGCGGCCATGCGGGCAGGATTTCGCCCTTCGCGCTGATGGCTGAAATCCGCCAGTGGTTCGATGGCCCCGTCGCGCTGTCGGGCTCGCTGTCGACCGGTCGCGGCATCCTCGCGGCGCAGGCGATGGGCGCCGACTTCGCCTATATGGGCTCGGCCTTCATCGCCACCGCAGAGGCTAACGCCCCCGCCGAGTACAAGCAGGCCATCGTCGAGGGACGCGCCGACGACATCGTCTACACCAACCTCTTCACCGGCATTCACGGCAACTATCTCAAATCGTCGATCCGTGCCGCCGGGCTCGATCCCGACGACCTGCCCGAAAGCGACCCGAGCAAGATGAATTTCGGCAGCGGCGGCAATGCCAAGGCCAAGGCGTGGAAGGACATCTGGGGTTCGGGCCAGGGTATCGGCTCGGTCGATGTCGTCGAAACGATCGCCGATCGCGTCGCGCGGCTCGAGGCCGAATATCTCGAAGCGCGTGCCGAACTCGACGCCAAGGTGCGACTCTAGCCGCCTTTCGACCTAGTCGGGAAACAGCGCATAGATCTGCCGATCGAGGGCCTGCTTGTCGGCGTAAAGCCGCATCGGATCGCGCCGGTTGAGCCAGATCGAGCGTGGCAAGCT
>CAZHWG010000100.1:0-6354 GCA_964535925.1 uncultured Sphingorhabdus sp. | reverse complement strand
CCGCGCGACGCGGCCCCGGTTGCTCATCAACATCGGTGTCTGTCCAGTTTAAGGGTCGTTTCGCATCGTTTATCGCAGATGCGCGCGCGCCATGCAAACGCTGCCGCAGCTCGTCGTCGCCCTAATCGAACAGGTCGACCTGCCCCTTGGGCGCAGGCTTGGGCGCGCGCGGTGTGCGGGCGGGCGTCGGCCGGGGCGGTTTACCGTCGTCGATGTGCGCAGCGACCGATCCGTCGTCGAACTGGAGCGTCAGGGCGCCGGCGGCGCGGGCACGCGCAGCGCTGGCGACGACCTTGCCCGCGGCATCGGTGACCATCGCATAGCCGCGCGAGAGAATCGCTCGCGGATTGAGCGAGGCGAGGACGCGCGCGCCGCTTGCCAGCCGGTCGCGGTCGCGGCGCAGCAGCCGATTGAGCAGGACGAGCGCGACCCGGTCGCCTGCGCGGGCATAGAGCTGGCGTGCGAGCATGAGACGCTGGCCCAGCGCGCGGGCGAGGCGTTCGCCCTGGTCGTCGAGCCGCTGGCGCTGCGGCGCGACGAGGCGGTCGAGACTGGGGATGACGCGGGCGAGCGCGCGCAGCCGTTCGCCCGCGCGTTCGAGCTGGCGGACGAGGCCACGCTGCGCGCGCAGGCCGAGCTCGCGCACGGTGCCGAGCCACTCGGCGCGGACCGGGACCGCCATTTCGGCCGCCGCGGTCGGCGTGGGCGCGCGCGCGTCTGCGGCATAGTCGGCAAGGCTGGTGTCGGTTTCATGCCCGACCGCAGAGATCGTCGGGATGCGGCAGTCGGCGACGGCGCGCACGACGATCTCTTCGTTGAACGCCCACAGGTCCTCGATCGAGCCGCCGCCACGCGCGACGATGACGAGATCGGGGCGCGCAATCGCCCCGCCGGGTTCGATCGCGTCGAAGCCGCGCACCGCCGCGGCGACCTCCGCCGCCGCGCCGTCGCCCTGGACGCGGACCGGCCAGACGAGGACGTGCGTCGGGCAGCGGTCCTCGAGCCGGTGGAGGATATCGCGGATGACCGCACCGGTCGGCGAGGTAACGACGCCGATCGTGCGCGGCAGGAACGGAAGTCGCTGCTTGCGGTCGGACGCGAACAGGCCTTCGGCGGCGAGCTTGGCCTTCAATTTCTCGAACAGCGCCATCAGCGCGCCCTCGCCCGCCAGTTCGAGCGAATCGATCACGATCTGGTATTTCGACCGGCCCGGATAGGTCGTCAGCCGCCCCGTCGCGATGACCTCGACCCCGTCCTGCGGTGCGAAGGCGAGGCGACCGGCCGAACCCTTCCACATGACCGCGTCGAGCACCGCATTGTCGTCCTTTAGGCACAGGTAGACATGGCCCGAGGCCGCGCGCTTATAGCCAGAAATCTCGCCACGGACGCGGACATGGCCGAAGCGTTCCTCGACCGCGCGCTTCAATGCGCCCGAGATTTCGCTGACGGTGAGCGGCGGCGCATTGTCCCCCGCGCGGTCCTGCGCTACCAGCCGACCAGACGCCGAAAACGGCGCGTTGCCGTTATTGTCATCCTGATCGGGGGCCTGATCCATGAACGTCCTTCTGCTCGGTTCCGGTGGGCGCGAACATGCGCTAGCTTGGAAACTGGTGCAATCTTCCGCTCTCGATACCCTCTATGCCGCGCCAGGCAACCCCGGGATTGCCGCCATCGCGACGATCGCGCCGTTGAAGCTCGAGGACCATCGCGGGATCGTCGATTTCTGTTTCCGCAATTCGGTCGAGCTCGTCGTCATCGGCCCCGAGGCCCCCTTGGTCGACGGCCTCGCCGACAACCTGCGCGCGGTCGGGATCGACGTCTTCGGCCCAGACAAGAAGGCCGCGCGGCTGGAAGGATCGAAGGCGTTCACCAAGAAACTGTGCGAGCGCGTCGGCATTCCAACCGCGAAGTTCCGCCACGCGCGCGCGCTGGGCAGCGCCTTGCGGGCATTGAAGGCGTTCGACCTGCCGGTGGTGATCAAGGCCGACGGACTCGCCGCTGGCAAGGGCGTGACGATCGCCGAAACCGAAGAAGAGGCGGTCGCCGCGATCGAGGATATCTTCAGCGGCCGCTTCGGCAAGAAGGGCGCGGCGGTCGTCATCGAGGAATTCATGACCGGCGAGGAGGTCAGCCTGTTCGCGCTGACCGACGGCAAGCATTTCGTCGCCTTCGGCAGCGCGCAGGACCACAAGCGCGCGTTCGACGGCGACATCGGCCCCAATACCGGCGGGATGGGCGCGTACAGCCCGGCCCGCGTGCTGACCCCCGAACTCGAAGCGCAGGCGATCGACACGATCGTCCGCCCGACCGTCCAGGCGCTGGCGCAGGACGGCACGCCTTATATCGGCGTCCTCTATGCCGGGCTGATGCTGACCGACGAGGGGCCCAAGCTGGTCGAGTACAATGTCCGCTTCGGCGACCCCGAATGCCAGGTGCTGATGGCGCGGTTCGACGACGACCTGCTTGCGCTGATGCTCGCGGTGGCCAACGGCGAACTTGGCACGTTGCCGCCGCCGAGCTTTGCCAACCGCACCGCGCTCGCGGTCGTGATCGCGGCCAAGGGCTATCCCGACGAGCCCAAAAAGGGTGGCGCTATCGGCGGCATCGCCGCCGCCGAAGCGACCGGCGCGACGGTCTTCCATGCCGGCACCGCGCTCGTCGACGAGCAGCTCGTGGCGAGCGGCGGGCGCGTGCTCAACGTCGTCGCAACGGGGCGCGGGGTCAAGTCGGCGCGCGAGGCGGCATATAAAGGTGTCGATGCGATCGACTATCCCGAAGGCTTCAACCGCAGCGACATCGGCTGGCGCGAACTGAAGCGCAAACGCTGACGCGCCACAGCTTGGACACCGGAGGGGCTGGACGCCCGAAACAGAGGCGCTAGTCTTTGACCCATCGAAAGAAATAAAACGAGGGGTTTGTCATGCGCACCTTTTCCGCCGCCGTCCTGGTATCGGCCTCGCTATTGCTCGCGTCGTGTGCGACGCAATCGCCCGACGAAGAATTAGCCAAGGCGCCGCCACCTCCGGTCGTCGCCCCTCCACCCGCGCCGGTTTCTGCGCCACCGCCGCCACCACCGGTGCCGGTAATGGCGGATGCGGCACGAATGGTCGCTGCCCCGACGATCGGATATCGGCCGACACCGGGCGAACGGTATGATGCCGAGGCGGTCGCTTCGATCAAAACCGTTGCGGCCGAGCCGGTCTCGACCTTTTCGGTCGATGTCGACACCGGCGCCTACGCCAATGTCCGCCGCTTCCTCAACCAGGGGCGGATGCCGCCCGCGGCGGCGGTGCGGACCGAGGAGCTGATCAACTATTTTCGTTATGACTATCCCCTTCCCGCCGACCGCGCGACGCCGTTCAGTGTGACGACCAACGTCGCGCGCACGCCGTGGAACCCGGCGACGCGGCTGCTGCGGATCGGGCTGCGCGGTTATGACATCGCCTATCGCGAGCGGCCCGCGGCCAACCTCGTCTTCCTGATCGACGTGTCGGGCTCGATGAGCGCGCAGGACAAGCTGCCGCTGGTCAAGAGCGCGCTCTCGCTGGTGGCCGATGCGATGCGCCCCGACGACCGCACCGCGATCGTCGTCTATGCCGGGGCGGCTGGGATCGTCCTCGAACCGACGAACGACCCCAGCGAGGTCAAGGCGGCGCTCGACCGTTTGCAGGCCGACGGATCGACCGCAGGCGGCGCGGGGATTGCGCTTGCCTATGCCACCGCGCGCAAGAATTTCTCGAAGGACGGCATCAACCGGATCCTCGTCGCGACCGACGGCGATTTCAACGTCGGGGTGACCGACCAGGACGCGCTCGAGGAAATGATCAAGCGCAATCGCGACGACGGCATCACGCTGACCACGCTCGGCTTCGGCCAGGGCAATTACAACGAGGCGCTGATGGAATCGATGGCCGACCTCGGCAACGGCAATTACGCCTATATCGACAGCGCCAACGAGGCGCAGAAGGTACTCGGCGAGGAACTCTCCTCGACGCTGTTCACGATCGCCAAGGACGTCAAGGTCCAGATCGAGTTCAACCCCGCGCAGGTGAAGGAATATCGTCTGATCGGCTATGAGAACCGCCTCCTCGCCGAGGAGGACTTCGTCAACGACACGGTCGATGCCGGCGATATCGGCGCGGGCCACCAGGTCACCGCATTGTACGAAATCGTCCCCGCCGGCACCGCCGGCTGGCTGCCCGACCGGCGCTATGAAGCCAATGCGCCCAAGCCCGCGCCGTTCGGCGGCAAGGCGGGCGAGCTCGCGTTTCTCAAGCTGCGCTACAAGCTGCCCGACGGGACGGTGTCGAAGCTGATCGAACGACCGATTGCGGCATCGCTGATGGCCAGCGCGGCAGCGCCGGTCGGCGACATGGCGTTCGCGACCGCGGTCGCCGCTTTCGGACAGAAATTGCGCGGCGACAAATATCTCGGCACCTATGACTATGGTGACATCCGCACGCTGGCGGGTACGCCGGCCAATTACTGGCGGCAGGAATTCGTCCAGCTGACCAAGATCGCTGAATCGCTCGACAAACGTTAATCCCAAAGGAGCCACCCGATGGCCGATATTCTCAACCAATACTGGATCGTCATCGTCATCGCGCTGCTGCTCGTGGTCGCCGCGGTGTTCTTTTTCGTGCCGCGCCGCGACCCGCGTGCCGGACGGATCGCGAGCAACGAACCGCGAGCGCCGCTCGAACCGCGCAAGCCCGATATCGTGCCGGCCAAGCGCAATGCCTTTGCCGATCCGCCGACACCTGCACCCTCCCCCGCCGAGCGCGTCGCGCCGACCACCGCGACGCCGCCGACGATCGATCCGCTGCCCGCCTCTCCCGATCCGATTCCCGCCGCCGCCCCGTCGACGTCGGACGCAGGCGGCGACGACCTGTCGGTGATGAAGGGGGTCGGGCCCAAGCTCGTCGCCCGGCTCGCCGCGCTCGGGGTGACCCGCTTCGACCAGATTGCCGGGTGGAGCGAGACCGATATCGACCGGATCGACGGCGAGCTGGGCAATTTCGCCGGACGCATCCGGCGCGACGACTGGGTCGAGCAGGCACGCCTGCTCGCGGCGGGCGACCGTGCCGGTTTCGAAGCGAAGTTCGGCGCGCTCGGCTAACGGGCGCGGCTAACCGTCCGCCTTGTCCTAGCCCGGCGGCGGTTTCCGCTCGATCGCGCTGACGAGCAGCTTGTCGATCTTACGGCCGTCCATGTCGACAATCTCGAAGCGCCAGCCCTGGTCGGTGAAATATTCGCCGGTCTCGGGCAGGCGCTTGAGCACCCACAAGGCATGGCCCGCGACGGTGGCGTAATCGCGATCCTCGGGCAGCGTGATGCCGAGCCGCTCGACGAGGATCTCGGCCGAGGTGCCGCCCGAGATCAGCACCGAACCGTCTTCGCGCTCGACCAGGGCGGGGTCGGTGCCGATATCCTTGTCCGAGACGAATTCGCCCGCGATCGCCGCGAGGATATCCGACGGCGTGACGATTCCTTCGAAGTGCCCGTATTCGTCGTGAACCAGCGCCATCGGCACCTCGACCGTGCGCAACCGCCCGAGCGCGTCCATCGCGTCGAGCTGGTCTGGCAGGATTTCGGCCGGGCGCATCAGCGCGGCAAGATCGGGCTCGCCGCCTTCGAGCAGGACGCGGACGATATCGCGCAGACCGACGACGCCGACGATCTCGTCGACCGAACCGCGCGCGACGGGCAGCCGCGTGTGCGGCGAGGCGAGGATCTGCGCGCGCGTCGTGGCGGCATCGGCGTCGATGTCGAGCCAGTCGATTTCGGGCCGCGGCGTCATTACTTCGCGCACCGGGCGGTCGGCGAGGCGGACGACGCCCGATATGATAGCGCGCTCGCTTTCCTCGATCACGCCCGCGCGCGCAGCTTCGATCATCACCAGGTGGATTTCCTCGGCGGTGACGTGGTCCTTCGATTCGCGGTTGAGCCGCAACACGCGGAAGATCAGCGCGCTGCTGCCGTCGAGCAGCCAGACGATCGGCGCCGAGACGATCGACAGCCACAGCATCGGCCGGGCCATCGCCGCGGCGATCGGTTCGGGATTGCGCAGCGCGAACTGCTTGGGGACGAGCTCGCCGATGATCAGCGAAGCGTAGGTGGTGAGGCCGATGACGAGTGCGAAGCCGAGCGTCCCGGCGATGTCGGGTGCGAGGCCGAACCAGATGGAGAAGCGTTCGCCGACCGGACCGCCCAGGCTCGCGCCCGAATAAGCGCCGGCGATAATCCCGATAAGGGTGATGCCGACCTGGACGATCGAGAGGAACTTGCCCGGGTCGGCGGCGAGCGCGAGCGCGACGCGCGCACCGCGATGGCCCGCTTTTTCCATCGCCTGGA
>CAZHWG010000099.1:0-6368 GCA_964535925.1 uncultured Sphingorhabdus sp. | reverse complement strand
GATCAGGAAGGTTCCCCAGCCCGAAAGGTCCTTCTTGGTGGTATAGCCGAAGAGGCTGAGGCCGGCGAAGGCGGCGGCGGTGGCGAAGAAGGTCTGCGCGATTGACGCCCCGGTATAGACGAGGAAGATCGACGCCATCGACAGGCCCATGACGGTCGCGAATGCCCAGAATAGCGCCTGCAACGCCACGGTCGACAGGCGGTTCATGCCAAAGCTCATCACCATCACGAAGGCCAGAGGCGCCAGCATGATGACCCAGCGCAACGCGCCACCGTTGACCAGTATGTCCTGCCCGATCGCCGAATTGGCGAACAGCATCGCGACGATGCCGGTCAGCAGCACGCCCGATGCCATGTAGTTGTAGACCGACAGCATGTACGAACGCAGCCCGGCGTCGTACGCCACATCGCGGCGTCCGGCTTCGAGACCACCCGCATAGCCGAAGCCGGTCGTGCGTGGATCGGTACGATTGTCCATGATGAATTATTCTCCTTTGCGGCGGATCAATCCGCCAATGTCCGTAATATCGGGATAAGACGCCGCGATTTCAAGCAAAACCGGAATGCCAATCCGTCGCGCTTTTGCGCTGTTGCCGCATCCTAGCATGCCTATAGAAAGACTGCCATGCACCGCCTGTTCGTCGCCATCCGGCCTCCCGCCCCGGTTCGCCGCTTCCTGCTGGCTATCATGGAAGGTGTGTCGGGTGCCCGCTGGCAGGATGACGAGCAATTGCACTGCACGATGAAGTTCATCGGCGAGGTCGATCGCCATTGCGCCGAGGACGTCGCAGCTGCGCTCGGGCAGATCCACTTCGCGGCGTTCGAAGCGCGGATCAGCGGTTCGGGCAGCTTCGACAGGAAAGGCATGGTCCATACCCTGTGGGCCGGGCTCGAACCGGCGGCACAGCTGACGCAGCTCCACCACAAGGTCGAACAGACCTGCCAGAAAGTCGGCGTCGCTCCCGAGCATCGTGCCTTCGTACCGCACATCACGCTGGCGCGGCTCAACCGGTCATCGGGTCCGGTCGATCATTTCCGTGAACGCCATGGCGGCCTTTCGGGGCCCGCATTTACCGTCGATTCGCTGGTCCTGTACGAAAGCAGGATGGGGCACGGGGGATCGCGCTACGACGCGATCGCCCGCTACCCACTCGAATTGCCGCGTTGATGTCGGTTCAAGTCGACTTTGCGCCTTCCGCACAGTAGGTCGGCGCGATGAAAGTTCAGACCTTCCGGCGCGCGCTTCGCGGTGCCGTCGCCACGCTCGCCGCTGCCGCTCTCGTCGTCCCGCACACGGCCTCCGCGTGGGGTTTGACAGGGCACCGGGTGGTCGGACAGGTCGCGCAATCGCTGCTGACCACCGAGGCGCGGATCGGCGTTGCTGGCATTCTCGAGAACGAGGATCTCGCCGAGGCTGCGAACTGGCCCGATTTCATGAAGGCGAGCCCCGAACCGTTCTGGCAGGACGAGGCGAACGCGCTCCATTACGTCACCATCCCGCCCGGTAAGACTTATGTCGAGGTCGGGCCACCGCCCGAAGGCGACGCGGTTACTGCGCTTGCGCGATTCCGAGCAGAGGCGCTCGACGCCCGTCTGCCGAGGGCGCGGCGCGCGATGGCGCTGCGCTTCATCGTTCACCTCGTCGGCGATCTGCACCAGCCGATGCATGTCGGTGACGGCAGCGACCGTGGCGGCAACGACGTCAAGGTCGAGTTTTTCGGCCAGTCGGGCAACCTCCACGGCATCTGGGATTCGGGCCTGATCGACCGTCAGTTGCTGAGCTATAGCGAGATGTCGCGCTGGCTGATGCGCAGTACCGATATCAAGCAAGCCAAGACCTGGATGGACCCGGATCCGCTAACGTGGGTCGCCGAAAGCGCCGCCATCCGGCCGACGCTTTATCCGACCGGCGAGAAGATCGGATATGATTACGCCTTCGCCCATGACGCCATCCTCAAGCAGCGCCTGACCCAGGGCGGTGTACGACTGGCGGCCTATCTCAATGCCATGTTCGGAGACGCACGATGAGCGATGAAGATTATGTCTATGATGAGGCATCGGGCGAATGGCTGCCGGCGTCCGAGGCCGCGCAACAGGCCGAGGCCGAAAGCGATACGGTCGAAGTCCGCGATGCGGTGGGCAATGTGCTGGCCGACGGCGACGCGGTGACGCTGACCAAGGACCTGACGGTCAAGGGCGCCGGGCAGACGCTCAAGCGCGGCACGCTGATCAAATCGATCCGGTTGACAGGTGACGCACAGGAAATCGACTGCCGCTACGATGGCATCAAGGGCCTCGTCCTGCGCGCCGAATTCGTCAAGAAACGGTAGCGGCACTCCGGTCGATTCCATGGGGCTGGGTTCGTCGAGCGAGTGTAGGATGCCGGCGGGGCATGCCGCCCCGATGGGAACGAACTATGGCCAAGAGCCAGAAGAAGTCGAGCAAGGAAATCCGCAAGCCGAAGGCGGAAAAGAAGAAGACCAATGCGTCGCAACCGTCGCTCAAGGGCGGCGTAGTCAAGGGCCTCGACAATATGAAGAACGGCTGACGCGAACGTCGGCGCCTAATCAGACCCGCTCTGCCAAGGCGATGGCGGCGGCGGGTGCGCGCACCTTGGCGCCGCTGATGACATAAGCGAAGACATCGCGACCGCTGGAGCCTGCCTCTTTCGACGCGGTATAATCGAGACCCTCGGGCGCATGGCCGTCGCGCCAGCCTTTGGCAATGCGCGCCCATTCGTCGAGTTCGTTCGGCGGATAGCCGGTGGCAATGTCATCACGTGAGCGCATCAGCCGGGCATAGACGAAGTCGGCGGTGAGGTCGGCGATCTGCGGGTAATCATCATGGTCGGCGACGACGATCGCGGCGCGGTGCCGGCGGGCGAGCGTAACGAAATCGGGGCAGGCGAAACTTTCGTGACGCACCTCGAGTGCGTGACGCAGCGCCAGTCCCTCACACCGCGCCGGTAGCAGCTCGAGAAATGCGCCGAAATCTTCCGGGTCGAAGCGCTTGGTCGGGGCGAACTGCCACAGGACGGGACCAAGCTTGGCGCCGAGTTCGTCGATCCCCTGCGCAAGAACTTGGCGATCGATTCGCCCGCATCGGCGAGCGTCCTGCGGTTGGTGCAGTAGCGCGAGGCCTTGACCGCGAAGACGAAGTCGTCGGGAACGGCGTCGCGCCACTTGGCGAAGCTTTCGCGTTTTTGCAGGCGGTAGTAAGTGCCGTTGATCTCGATCGAGCTGAGCTTCGATGCGGCATAGGCGAGTTCGTCGGCCTGGCGCAGGCCGTCGGGATAGAAGGTCCCGCGCCACGGCGCGAAGGTCCAGCCGCCAATCCCGGTGCGAACCTTGTGGTCCATGATCCGGCTCCTGTCCGACGCAGAAAAGGGCGGCCCTGGGCCACCCTTTTCGTGTCATACGCCCCTCAGGCCGATGACGTCGATCGTCTTAACGATCACGCGGTGCGGATATAGAAAGTCCGGATGCGCGTGTCGAAATCGTCATTCCATTCGGGCTCGCTGTCGCGGGCATAGGACGGTTGCTTGTCCTTATCGAGCATGTCCTTGGTGATGTCGACGATATAGCCCTTGCGTGACGTGTCGTAGGTCAGCGAGTCCCACGGCAGCGGGTAATAGTCTTCACCCATGCCGAACAGGCCGCCGAAGCTCATCACCGCGTAGCTGACGCGGCCGCTGCGCTTGCCGACCATGAAGTGATGGATCGACCCCAGCTTTTCGCCGTCGCGGCTATAGACCGCGGTGCCGTCGACCTTTTCGGAGGAAATGAGTTCGCGAGTTTCGTCGCGCTCGATCAAATCCTTTTCAGGGTCGCTGGCGAATTTCGTGTCGCTGGCGGTGCCTGCCTGCGGGTTGCGTTCGAGAGTGTTGGTGTCTTTGTCAAATGCCATGGAGGCGTTTCTCCTTTCAAGAAAGTTCGTGTTGTTCCCCACAAGATTAACGGGCGAAGACAAGCGATTGTTCCGAAAATCACGGGATTTCGGCCTCGCAGGATCGGGCACCGCGAGGAACTTCGCGGCGGCCTGCGCGCTTGATCGGAAGAGGCGTGGCAGCGTTCACCGCCGCCGCGCCGGACCCATTCCTCCCAACGACAAGGACAAGCCCCATGAACATCCTCATGATCCTCACCTCGCACGACCAGCTGGGCGATACCGGCAAGAAGACCGGTTTCTGGCTCGAGGAGTTCGCCGCGCCCTATTACGTGTTCAAGGATGCCGGCGCGACGGTGACGCTGGCGAGCCCGAAGGGCGGCCAGCCGCCACTCGACCCCAAGAGCGACGAGGCCGATGCGCAGACGGAGGCGACCAAGCGGTTCAAGGCCGACGCCGAGAGCCAGCAGGCGCTGGCCAACACGACGAAGCTCAGCGAGATCGACGCGGGCGACTACGACGCGGTGTTCTACCCCGGCGGGCACGGGCCGCTGTGGGACCTCGCCGAGGACAAGACGTCGATCGCGCTGATCGAGGCGACGCTGGCGGCGGGCAAGCCGCTCGGCGCGGTGTGCCACGCCCCGGCGATCTTCCGCCACACCAAGGCGGCCGACGGCACGCCGCTGGTCAAGGGCCGCACGGTGACGGGCTTTACCAACGGCGAGGAAGAGGCGGTCGGGCTGACCGACATCGTCCCGTTCCTGGTCGAGGACATGCTCAAACAGCATGGCGGCGACTACCAGAAGGGTGCCGACTGGGGCGAGTTCGTCGTCGAGGACGGCACCCTTATCACCGGCCAGAACCCGGCCAGCTCGGAAAAGGCCGCGCGCCGGCTGATGGCCAAGATCAAGGCCACAGCCGACGCGTGATATGCCGCTAGCGGACCGCCAGCGGGCAGGCCAACGCGGGCGTCAGGCCAGCGTCGTGCGGCCTCCCGCGCCGCGTAGCAGCAGGCCGAGGACGACCGCGACGAGCAGCAATGCCGGCACGTCGCCGTAGAGGTGGCCGGTGTGCATCGGGTCGCCGAGCGCCCGTGCGGCCATGATGACGGCGTGGACGATGCTCGACCAGACGGTGAACCAGATCAGCGAGGTGTGACGCAGCGGATCCTTCGCGGCCATCACGAGGAAGATGCCGAGCGTCGCGTAGACGCCGACGATCATCATGTAATAATTGTTCGAGGACGGCGCGCCCTCGTGCCAGGCCCAGCCCGACGGCCAGATCACCGCGAGCGGATAGATCAGGCAGAAAATTATTCCGAAAACGACGAGTGCGGCTTGCAGATAGCTGTAACGACCGATCATGATTGTGCTCCCCCAAGAGATTGGAAGGGGGACGTTACGCTATTGCAACGAAATCTCCAAATCGGGGTCATGCGGTCAGGCGCGCCAGGCGGCGAAGCCTGCGAGCAGCGCGGTCGCGCCAAGCGGGGCAAAGGGAAAATAGGTAAAGGGCGAGCCGGTCGTCGCCGCCGCTTCGGCCATGAACAGGATCGCCGCCGCAGCGAAGACGATCGCGGCGATCAGGCCGATCGCGCGCGCCGCCGTGCGTTCGAGGCGCGATGCGGCCAACAGGGCGAGCGCGAGCGTGGCGAAGGTGACGGTGAGAACGTGCCAGTTGATCCGGATGACTGCGGCGACGTCGGGATAGTCGAGCCCCTGCTGCATCAGCGGGAGGTCGTTCGCGGCACCGAGAATGGCGCGGAGGAGCGTGACGGCAAGCGCGCCGAGACCGGCGAGGACGAACAGCAAACGCGTGGCTGGCGGCGGTGCGGCTGGATCGGTCATGCCAAATCTCCCGGTTGCGCCACATTATGACCGCCCGCCCGAACGCCGTCAAAATTCGCAGAAATCGGCGAACATCACGGCGCGGCGGGGCCGGTGAAGGGATGGTCGTCGCTCCAGCCGCAGCCGCGGCGGGTCTCGTCGGCGAGCTTGAGCGTGACGGTGAAGGGATAGGTCCGGTCGGACATGCCGTCGCTGCAGCTTCCCGGGGTCACCATCATCGCGAAATCGCCGCCCGAATAGGTGCCGGTGAACGAGACGCCGCCGCGGCCGGCGAAACGCACGACCGCGATTGCTTCGCCCGCCTGGTTCTCGGGCGTCGAGTAGGTGACGGTGTCGCCGGCGACGGTGCCGCCCCAGAAGGGCTCGGTGCCGGTGAAGCGGAGCGTCTCGGTCGGGGCGATGCCCGAGAAGGGCCGATTGTCGTCGGCGCCCTGCGTCTCGGTCACGTCGCTGGTCGCGGCGGGCGATGTGCTGCTGCCCTCGTCATTCGCGGCCTGCTGGCAGGCGGAAAGCGCGAAGAGCGCGGCGAGCGGGAGGGCGAAGCGGAGGGGGCTGGTCATGGGCCGCAATGTGCCGCCGATCGAGCGGAACGGCAAGCGGGGTGTGCGGTGGAAGATCACAGGTTCACGTTCGCGGC
>CAZHWG010000098.1:0-6385 GCA_964535925.1 uncultured Sphingorhabdus sp. | reverse complement strand
TCGGCGGCATGATGCAGAACATGGGCGAAGGCCCGCCGGCGCAGCGCACCTGCGCCGCCGCCGACCGCACCGGCCACGCCATGCTCCATGCGCTCTACCAGCAGAGCCTCAAATACGACGCCGACTTCTTCATCGAATATTTCGCGATCGACCTGATCATGGAAAACGGCGAGTGCCGCGGCGTCATCGCCTTGTGCCTCGACGACGGCTCGATCCACCGCTTCCGCAGCCACGCGGTCGTGCTCGCCACCGGCGGCTATGGCCGCGCGTTCTTCTCGGCGACCTCGGCGCACACCGTCACCGGCGACGGCGGCGGCATGGTGTCGCGCGCGGGCCTGCCGCTGCAGGACATGGAGTTCGTCCAGTTCCACCCGACCGGCGTCTATGGCGCGGGCGTCCTCATCACCGAGGGCGCGCGCGGCGAGGGCGGTTACCTGACCAACTCCGAAGGCGAGCGTTTCATGGAGCGCTATGCCCCGTCGGCCAAGGACCTCGCCAGCCGCGACGTCGTCAGCCGCGCGATGGCGCTCGAAATGCGCGAAGGCCGCGGCGTCGGCAAGGAGGGCGACCATATCTTCCTCCACCTCGACCATATCGCGCCCGAAGTCCTTGCCGAGCGCCTGCCGGGCATTACCGAGACGGGCAAGATCTTCGCCGGCGTCGACCTGACGCGTCAGCCGCTGCCGGTCACGCCGACGGTGCACTATAACATGGGCGGCATCCCGACCAACTATCACGGCGAAGTCGTGACGATCCGCGACGGCGATCCCGCTGCGGTCGTCCCCGGCCTGTTCGCCGTTGGCGAAGCGGCGTGCGTTTCGGTTCACGGCGCCAACCGCCTCGGCTCGAACAGCCTGATCGATCTCGTGGTCTTCGGCCGCGCGACCGGCCATCGCCTTGCCGAACTTCACAAGCCCGGCGCGCCGCACAAGCCGCTGCCCAAGGGGTCCGAAGAGCTCGCGCTCGGCCGCCTCGACCATTTCCGCTATTCCAAGGGCGCGTCACCGACCGCCGACATCCGCATCAACATGCAGAAGACGATGCAAAAGCATTGCGCCGTCTTCCGCGACACCGAAACGCTTGCCGAGGGCAAGGCGCAGATGCAGGCGGTCAACGACCGCCTCAAGGACGTCTCGGTCAGCGACCGCAGCCTGATCTGGAACACCGACCTCGTCGAGACGCTCGAGCTCGACAACCTGATGGGCCAGGCGATCTGCACGATCGAAGGCGCCGCCAACCGCAAGGAAAGCCGCGGCGCGCATGCGCACGAGGATTACCCCGAGCGCGACGACGCCAACTGGATGAAGCACACCGCGATCTGGTTCGAAGGCTGGGGTGGCAAGGGCGGATCGGTCAAGATCGACTATCGCCCGGTCCACGAATACACGCTGAGCGACGATATCAAGTATATCGAGCCCAAGAAGCGGGTGTATTGACCGCTCGCTGAGCGGGCTTGGCGAGGGCTCTTACGTCCCCAGCGCCTGCGCGCAGGCGACACGCAGGTCCTTCAGCCTGGCTAGGCTGGATGTATCGCCGCTGCCGGCTGGCGCTATCTCGCGCGAGATGGCGCGGACCATCTGCATCGCGATGTCGAGGTTCTGCAGCTTCATCCCGTGACGGGCCACCGTCTCTTCGGACGAGATCAGCTCGCTCTCGAGATCGTCCATCAGCTTGATCACCGTCTCGAGATCATCGACCAGCGGGGTATCCGAGCGCGGCAGGAAGGCCGGTTCGGGCGTGACGCCCAGCGTCGGAGGGACCGAGGCACCCGATTTGACGAGTGCGACGATGTCGTCGATCCGCTGCTGTTCTACGTTCGACGGGGGTGCGAGCCACTCGCGCACCGAAAGCTCGGACGAGAAGTGCAGTCCGCAGCGGTTGTTGACGCTCCACACCACCGTCCCGTGTGCCCGCAGCCCGCCGCGGATGAGGTGGGCCTTGGTTCCCGGCGTGGGGGCCATCGGCGAATCGATCATCGCGCCGTTGGCCGACATGTTGCGCACCTTGACGGGGGCATGTTCGCCCCCCGTTTGCAACACGGCGGTTACGAACATGCTCGATCGGGGCTGTAGCCGCGCTTCGCGACCGGGTGATGTAGGTTTATCCATGTTAACGTCTTTGTCGAACTAGTGCGTGCCAGTAAACGCCTGATAGGCCCATAAAGTGCAGATTATGCGTTAAAGCCGAAAGAATCTGTAAACGGGCAGCGTCGATCACGCGATATTGTTGACGTCGGCCGCGATCGACAGGCTGCGCTTGCGCGCCGCGTGATCGAAGATCGAGCTCGCGACGATCAGTTCGTCGACCCTCGTTCGTTTAATGAACGCTGCGACTTTTTGACGCACCGTGTCGGGCGATCCGATCGCGCTCGCCGACAGCACGCCGTCGAGCAGCGCATTGCCCTGATCGCCGAGCGTGTCGCGATAGCCGCGCACCGGCGGCGGCATCTTGCCGGGATTACCAGTCCGGAGCCGGACGAAGCTTTGCTGCATCGAACTGGCAAGGTACTCGGCCTCGTCGTCGGTCTCGGCGGCGATGATGTTGAACCCCGCCATCGCATAGGGCTTGTCGAGTACCGCCGAGGGGCGGAACTGGTCCCGATAGATCTTGAGCGCGTCGTCGAGCGCCTGCGGTGCGAAATGGCTGGCAAAGGCATAAGGCAGGCCGAGCGCCCCGGCGACCTGTGCGCCGTAGAGGCTCGATCCCAGGATATAGAGCTGCACGTCGGCCCCCGCGCCGGGCGTTGCGCTGATCCCCGTCTGCCCGTCGTCGGCGAAATAGGACTGCAGTTCCAGCACGTCGCGCGGAAATTCGTTCGGATCGGTGGCGAGCGTCCGCCTCAGCGCCTGCGCCACTTTCTGGTCGCTGCCCGGCGCGCGGCCGAGGCCGAGGTCGATCCGCCCCGGATAAAGTGCATCGAGCGTGCCGAACTGTTCGGCGATCACCAGCGGGCTGTGGTTGGGCAGCATGATCCCGCCTGCGCCGACGCGGATGGTGCTCGTCGCCGCAGCGACATGGCCGATGACGATGCTCGTCGCCGCGCTCGCGATCCCGGCCATGCCGTGATGCTCGGCCACCCAGTAGCGGCTGTAACCCAGCTCTTCGACATGGCGCGCGATGTCGGCGGCATTAGCGAAGGACTGGGCGAGGCTGCCGCCTTCGGTGACGGGAACGAGATCGAGCAGGGCAAATTTGGTCATCGCCACCAGATGGTTGTCGGCACAGCAAACCGCAATGGCGTCCTCACATCTGTCCACGCGCCGCCGGATCGGCTAGCTACGCGCGATGGCCCGCATCATTACCCTGACTTTCGAACCAGCCGTCGACATGACGACCACGACTCCGCGTGTTGTGCCGACCGACAAATTGCGCTGTACCAAGCCGCGGCGCGATCCCGGCGGTGGCGGGATCAACGTTGCCCGCGTCGTCACCGAACTCGGTGGAGAGGCGCTGGCGGTTTTCCCGGCCGGGGGTCCGACCGGGCAGCTTTTGATCGAGATGATCGAGCAACGCGGCGTGCAATGCCGCGCGATTGCGATGCGCGAAGGGACGCGACGCAACATTACCGTCAACGCGACCGAAAGCGGCGAACAGTTTCGCTTTGTCATGCCCGCGCCGGTGCTCAGCGAGAACGAAGCCGCGGCGCTCGTCGCGGCGGCGGTCGATTCGCTCGAACCGGACAGCTGGCTGGTGCTCGGCGGCGGCGTTCCCCAGGCGCATGCCGCGCTGCTTGGGCCGCTGCTGGCGAGGGCAAAGGAACTCGGCGTGCGGGTCGTCGCCGACACATCGGGCGCCGCGCTCGAGTCGATACGCGGCGTCTGGCTGACCAAGCCCAATCTGCTCGAGCTCGAAACGATGGCCGGGCGCGACCTGGTCGGCGACGACGCGATCGTGACGGCGGCGCGGACCTGCCTGATCGAACCGGGCATCAGCGAGATGGTTGTCGTTTCGCTCGCCGCGGACGGCGCCTTGCTTGTCACCGCCGATCGCCACCGCCGCTTTGCCGCGCCGCGGGTCGTGGCGGACAGCGCCGTCGGCGCCGGCGATTCGATGGTCGCGGGTATCGTCCTCGCCTCGCAGCGCGGCATGTCCATCGACGAGGCGGTGCATTACGGCACGATCGTCGGCTCGGCGGCGTTGCTGACCCCGGCGACCGAGCTGGTCCACAGGGCCGATGTCGAGCGGCTACTTCGCGAAAACGGCTAGTCAGCGCCCCTCGGGACTGTTGTCCGCGCCGCGCACGGTTTTAACCTCGGCATCGGGCTGCTCGGTTTTTCCGCGGACGTAGGCGCGCTGTCCGCCGATCCAGGTCTCGACGACCTTGGCATTGCGGATCGTTTCGGGGTCGGCGGTCAGCGGATCGATGTCGAGCAGGACGAAATCGGCGCGCTTGCCCGGCGTCAGCGATCCCAGCCGGTCCTCGGCGAAGCCGGCATAGGCGCCGCCGATCGTAAAGCCTGCGATCGCCTGCTCGCGCGTAACGAGTTCGCGCGGGATCCAGCCGCCGAGTGGCTGACCGTCGGAGTCGAGCCGCGTCATCGCGACCGCTATGCCGGGGAACGGGTTGGGGCTCTCGACCGGCACGTCCGACCCGAAGGCGAGGCGCGCGCCGTTGCGCAGCATCGAGCCCCAGGCATAGGCGCCGCCAAGCCGCCCGGTCGGCGACAGGTCGGGACCCATCCGCACCGCCGCCATTTTCCAGTCGCTGGTCTGGTGGACGGGCTGCATCGAGGCGATGATGCCAAGCTTGCCAAAGCGCGGCAGGTCGACGGGATCGACGATCTGGGCATGTTCGATCCGCCAGCGCCGATCGCCGCCGAAGCGGTCGACAACACTGTCGATCGCGTCGAGCACGTCCTGGTTGGCCCGGTCGCCGATCGCGTGGACCGCGACCTGGAAGCCGTCCATCGAGGCGCGCACCAGCTTGTTGCGCAGCTCCGAATAGCTCAGCATAGGCAGGCCGGTCTGGTCGGGCGCGTCGGCATAAGGCGCCTTGAGCCATGCTCCGCGCGATCCGAGCGCGCCGTCGAGATACAGCTTGACGCCGACCATCCTGAGGCGGTCGTCATAGAGCCACGGCGTCGGGCGCGGCCCGGCGATCGCGACCATGTTCTCGATCCCCATGCCGTACGCAATGATCCGCACGCTCAGTCGATTGAGATCGCCGGCGCGCCGGAAGGCCTGCCATGCGGGCATTTCGGTGCCCATGTCGGCGATCGTCGTAATGCCGTTCTCGAGCAGGATCGCCTGCGCCGCGGCGAGCGCGCGGTCGTAATCGCGCGGCAGCGGCTGCGGCACGACGCGCTGGACCAGCGACTGGGCATTGTCGACGAATACCCCGGCAGGCTTGCCGTTCGCCATCTCGATGCGTCCACCGTCGGGCGTTGGCGTCTTGGCAGTCACTTGCGCGGCCGCGATAGCCTTGCTGTTGGCCCAGCCGGCATGGCCGTCGACGCGTTCGAGAAATGCCGGACGATTGCCCGTCACGGCGTCGAGTTCGGCGGCGGTCGGATAGCGGCCGAGGCCCCATTTCTCCTGGTTCCAGCCGCGCCCCAAGATCCACGGAACGTCGGGATTGGCGGCAGAGTATTCGGCGATCCGGTCGAGCGCCTCAGTGAGAGAATTGGTGTCCGACAGGTCGAGCAGCAAGGCCTGGAAGCCGAGCCCGATGACATGGCCGTGCGCGTCGATCAGACCGGGCATCAAGTGGCGGCCTTCGCCGTCATAACGATAGGTCAGCCCGTCCTTGGGCCGCTTGTCCTTTTTCCCCAGCAGCTTCTTGACGTGGCCGTCGTCGCTGACGACGATCCCGGTGAAGCGGACGATCTTACCGGCGTCGTCGAGCGTGAAGCCGTCGACATTGTCGACCAGCCCGTCGGCCAATGCGGGTGCGCTTGTCGTCACAAGCAGCGCGACCAGCGCGGCGCGGACAAAACGGGTCATTGTCATCGTTTCAATCTCCGGATCAGCGAACTTGTGTCCTGCCGCGCGCCGCCCATCGCCTGCACGTCGGCATAAAATTGGTCGACCAGCGCCGCGACCGGGATCGAGGCGCCGTTGCGGCGTGCCTCGTCGAGCGCGAGGCCGAGGTCCTTGCGCATCCAGTCGACCGCGAAGCCGAAATCGAACTCGCCCTTGGCCATCGTCGCCCAGCGGTTGCTCATCTGCCAGCTGCCCGCCGCCCCGCCCGAGACCGCCTCGAAGGTCTTGTCCATGTCGAGGCCCGCCGCCTGCGCGAAGGCGATGGCCTCCGACAGGCCCTCGACCACCCCGGCGATGGCGATCTGGTTGACCATCTTGGCGGTCTGCCCCGCACCCGCCGCGCCGACATGGACGATCCGCGATGCATAGGCCTGCATCACCGGCTCGGCGGCGGCGAAGGCGG
>CAZHWG010000097.1:0-6427 GCA_964535925.1 uncultured Sphingorhabdus sp. | reverse complement strand
ATGCCGCGATTGGCGCCGGTGATGAGGATATTGGGCATTAGCTCGGCTCCGCTTTCAGATGCCTTCTCAACAATGTCGAGAGACGGTCAATTTGATCATCCTCCGCAGGGCGGTCTCCAACAAAGATCCCACAACTTCCTCTGGCGCCGACGTTAATTCCGGCGGCAATGACCAAGAAACTTGGACCCGTTGGACTTTCACCGTCGTCCCACTCGAGGTCCTCCAGATCGAGCAAAGCTTCGTCTGCACGACGCGAGAGATACGCCCGACAGCATTTTTTCAGCTGAATATCCGGATAGACCGAACCCTCGTTTTCCACGAAATGAATGCGATCGGATCCAAGTTCGACGAACAAAAGCCCGTGTAACCGGGTTTCGCTGGCATGATCAGCAGCACAATTTGTCATACAGGCTGTTCCGAATCCCGGTACTACTGTCGAAGGTCAGAAACTCTCGCCCTTCTCAGCCTTTTCGCGCAGCAGCGGCGCGACGTCGAAGCCGTGCTTCTCGAGCCCCTCGACGATCTTCTTGAGGCCTTCCTGGCCCGCCCAGAACATCGGCCCGCCCTTGTACGGCGGCCAGCCATAGCCGTAGACCCAGACGACATCGATGTCGCTGGCGCGCTGCGCCTTGCCCTCGGCGAGGATCTTCGCGCCCTCGTTGACCATGGTGTAGAGCGTGCGCTCGATGATCTCCTGGTCTGTAATCTCGTGCTGTTCGGCGCCCGATTTCAGCCTAAAATCCTCGATGATCTCGGCGACGCGCGGGCTCTCGCTCGGCACGCGGTTGGCGTCGTAATCGTAGAAGCCGGCGCCCTTCTTCTGCCCCCACCGGTCCTCGGCGCACAGCGCATCGCGGATGTTCTCGATGCGGCTGGGGTCGCGATGCCAGCCGATATCGACACCGGCGAGGTCGCTCATCTGGAACGGCCCCATCGGCATGCCGAAATCGACATGGACCTTGTCGACCTGCGCAGGCGTCGCGCCTTCCATGAGGAGCTTCATCGCCTCCATCTGGCGCGGGATCAGCATGCGGTTGCCGATGAATCCGTAACAGACGCCCGCGACGACCGCGACCTTGCGGATCTTCTTCGCCAGCGCCATTGCGGTGGCCAGCACGTCGTCGGCGGTCTTGTCACCGCGCACGACCTCGAGCAGCTTCATGATGTTGGCGGGCGAGAAGAAGTGCAGTCCCAGCACGTCCTGCGGACGGCTCGTGCTCGCGGCGATCTCGTTGATGTCGAGATAGCTCGTGTTGCTCGCCAGGATCGCGCCGGGCTTGGCGATGGTGTCGAGCTTGCCGAACACCTCCTTCTTGACGTCCATGTTCTCGAACACCGCCTCGATGATGAGGTCGCAGTCGGAAAGGTCCTCCATCTTGAGCGTCGGCTTCAGCGCGCCCATCGCCGCCTCGACCTGTGCGTCGGTCATCCGGCCCTTTTCCGCGGTCGCTTCGTAATTCTTGCGCATCACGCCCGTGCCGCGGTCGAGCGCCTCCTGCTGCTGCTCGACGATCGTCACGGGGATGCCGGCGCTGAGGAAATTCATCGAAATGCCGCCGCCCATCGTGCCCGCGCCGATCACGCCGACGCGCTTGATGTCGCGCAGCTTGATGTCCTTGTTGATTCCATCGATCTTCGACGCCTTGCGCTCGGCGAAGAAGATGTGGCGCAGCGCCGCCGACTGCGGCGAGAACATCAGCTTCATGAACGCGTCGCGTTCGAACTGCAGCCCTTCGGCGAGCGGCAGCCGCGTCGCCGCCTCGACGCAATCGATATTGGCGGAAGGCGCGAGCTGGCCGCGGAAGCGCTTGGCGTTCTTCGCCTTGAAATCCTCGATCGCCTTGGCGTCGGGGGTCGCGTCTTTTTCACCGACGCGAGGGATCGGGCGTGCGGCGGCGACTTCGTTGGCGAATGCAAGCGCGTCGGCCTTGAGGCTGTCCTCGCCCGCGAGCCGGTCGACCAGACCGGTCTCGAGCGCCTGCCTGGCCGAGATCGGGTCGCCCTTGGCGGTCATTTCGAGTGCCAGCGGTACGCCGACCAGGCGCGGCAGGCGCTGCGTGCCGCCCGCACCGGGGAGCAGGCCGAGTTTCACTTCGGGCGTGCCGAACTTCGCCGAGGGAACGGCGATGCGGTAATGCGAACCGAGCGCGGTCTCGCAGCCGCCGCCCAATGCGGTGCCGTGGATCGCGGCGATGATCGGCTTGCCGAAGCCTTCCATCCGTTCGACCATCGCGGGGAGCAGCGGCTCGACCGGCGGCTTGGTGAACTCGGTGATGTCGGCGCCGGCGAACCAGGTTTTGCCGGCGCAGATCAGCAGCACCGCCTTGACGCTATCGTCACCCTCGGCCTCGTCGAGCGCTTTCCAGATGCCCGTGCGGACCGCGGCGCTCAGCGCGTTGACCGGCGGATTGTCGCTGGTGACGACGAGCACGTCGCCGTCGCGGCTGGTGGAGATGGGGCTGGTGTCGGTCATGTTGGCTTCCTTGAGTTTAGCGGTAATCGGCCTTGACGGTCGAGATGATGGCTTCGGCCTGCGCGAACAAGGCCGGATCGATCTTGAGATCGGATGCGGCGGCGTTTTCGCTGACCTGTTCGGGACGGCTCGCGCCGACGATCGCGGCGCTGATATTGGGCAGGCGCAGGACCCAGGCGATCGCGAACTGGGCGAGGCTGCAGCCCGCTTGCGTTGCGAGCGGCTTCAGCTTCTGCACCGCCTGGAGCGTCTCGTCCTTCATCAGCCACGAGATGAACCCGCCCATGGCGTCCGACGCCGCGCGGCTGTCGGCGGGGGGCTGCTCGCCGGGGAGGTATTTGCCGCTGAGCACGCCCTGGGCGAGCGGCGACCAGACGATCTGGCCGATGCCGTTGGCTTCGCACAATGGAATTACCTCGGCCTCGGGCTCGCGCCAGAGCAGCGAATATTGCGGCTGGCTCGACACGAACTTGACGATGTCGGGCACCGCCAGCGCGTCGCGGATGTTCTGCGGGCTCCATTCGGAAAAGCCGATCGCGCGCGCCTTGCCCGAACGAACGACCTCGCTCAGCGCTTCCATCGTTTCCTCGATCGGCGTCTCGTCGTCATAGCGATGGCACTGGTAGAGATCGACGTAATCGGTCTGTAGCCGTTCGAGGCTGGCGTCGATCTGCTTGGCGATCTGCTTCGCCGACAGGCCCTTGTCCTCGTCGGTCATCGGGAAGAACAGCTTGGTCGCAAGGACGTAGCTGTCACGTTTGCGGTCCTTCAGGGCGTCGCCAAGGAAGCTCTCGGCGGCGCCCTTGCCGTAGATGTTGGCGGTATCGATGAAGTTGATGCCTTCGTCGAAGGCGCGGTCGATGCACGCCTTGGCATTGGCCGTATCGACGCCGACGCCATAGGTCAGCCAGCTGCCGAGACAGATGTCGCTGACGGTGATCCCGCTGTCGCCGAGTTGTCTGAATTGCATGGTTGGTCCTTATGGCCGGCGTGCCGCTAGCTCGCGGTCTTGCCGAACTCCTGGCGTGCGAAGGGATGCGAGCTCGACAGCCCGCCGTCGACGACCAGCGCGTGGCCGTTGACATAGCTTGAACGATCCGAGGCGAGGAAAAGTGCCGTCTCGGCGATTTCCTTGGGTACGCCGCCGCGCCTGAGCGGGTTCAACTGCCCGATCCGCTGCTCCTTGCCCGCGGCACGGACATGGTCGTAGATCGGCTGCGTCATGCCCGTCTCGATCAGCCCGGGGCAGATCGCGTTGACGCGGATATTGGTGCCCGAAAGCTGCTGCGCGCCGATCCGCACGAGGTTGATGACGCCTGCCTTCGACGCCGAATAGGCCGGCCCGCCCGCGCCCGAGCGCAGCCCCGCGACGCTCGCGGTGGCGACGATCGACCCGGCGTCCTGCGCGCCGCTTTCGATCAGTCCCGCCATCGCCTTTCCGGCATATTTGATCGCGAGGAACGGCCCGATCAGGTTGACGCGCAATATCTCGTGCCAGTCGTCGGCGCTCTGGTCGAACAATCCGGCAAAACCGCCCGAGATGCCGGCATTGGCATAGACGATGTCGAGCCGGCCGTGCTCCTTGACGACGCGATCGCTCAGCGCAGCAACCGCCGCCTCGTCGCCCGCATCGGCCTGAACCGCGCTGATGTTATCGCCCAGAGTAGCGGTCTCGTTGGCGCTGTCGCCAACATCGACCGCGATAACGGTTGCGCCTTCGTGCGCGAACAGCAGCGCCGTCGCGCGCCCGATCCCGCTGCCCGCGCCGGTCACGATCGCGACCTTGCCCGCCAGTTCCTTGCCAGCTCGTTCGCTCATGCTCCGGCCCTTTTTGCAAAATTCCACGCCGCTTGCGCCAGCGGTTCGACCTGCTTGGCCATTTCGGCGGCCTGCGCGCTTGCCGCATTGCCATCGATGACGCGCTTCCTGATACCCTGGACGATGCCCGCGAGGCGGAACAGGTTGAAGGCGAAATACCAGTCGAGTGGGGGCACGTCGGTCATGCCCGACCGCTCGCAATAGCGCGCAGCCATCTCGTCGATGCCCGGGATGCCGAGTGCACCAAGGTCGAGCCCGCCGAGCGCCGCGCGCCCTTCGTACGGCAGCGCCCAGTTCATCAGCAGATAGGCAAGGTCGGCCATCGGATCGCCCAATGTCGACAGCTCCCAGTCGAGCACTGCCAGCGCCCTGGTCCCGTCGGCCTCGAAGATCAAGTTGTCGATCCGATAGTCGCCGTGGACGAAGCCGCTGCGCCGCTGTTCGGGCAACGTGCTCGGCAGGAATTCGATCAGGCTTTCCATGGCCGCGATCTCGTCGGTTTCCGACGCGCGATACTGCCGCGTCCAGCGCGCCACCTGGCGCTCGAAATAATTGCCCGGCCGCCCGTAATCGCCGAGCCCGACCGAGGCGGGGTCGATCGCGTGGAGCTGCGCCAGAACGTCGGCGAGCTCGAGATAGACCGCGCGGCGCTCTTGCGGGGTCGCGCGCGGCATCTTGCCGTCCCAGATCGTTCGCCCCTCGACCAGCTCCATGACATAGAAGGCGGCGCCGATGACGCTCGTATCCTCGCACAGGCCATAGGGCGCGGCGACGGGAAACCCGGTCGGGTGCAACCCCGCGATCAGTCGGTATTCGCGGTCGACCGCGTGCGCGCTCGGCAGCAGCTCGCCGAACGGTTTGCGGCGCAGCACATAGGACTTGCCCGGCGTGTCGATGCGATAGGTCGGGTTCGACTGGCCGCCCTTGAAGCGGCTCAGGCTAAGCGGTCCCAGATAGCCCGCGACATTCTCGCTCAGCCACGTCTCGAGCGCGGCCTCGTCGAGCCGGTCCTTGCCCGCGACCGGCATCGTCCCGGTCATCGCGGTTTCGGCGTCGATGCTCATGGAAACACGATCACGCTTCGGACGCTGTCGCCTGCACGCAATCTGTCGAGCGCGCCGTTGATCTCGTCGAGCGCGATTTCCTCGGCGACCATCTTGTCGAGCTGGAGGTCGCCGGCGAGATAGAGGTCGACGAGCCGCGGCAGGTCGATCGGCGCGACGGTCGATCCCAGCAGCGAGCCTTGCAGCTTCTTGCCGGTGAGAAAGCTCGGCCCGGCGATGCTCACCGACTTGCCCGGCGCAATCATGCCGAGGATCGTCGCGGTGCCGCCGCGTTTCAGGATCGTCCAGGCGAGCTCGGCGGTGGCCGGCTGGCCGACGCACTCGATCGCGTAATCGAACCCGCCGGTTGCCTTGAGCAGCGTCTTCGCCGCGTCGTCGCCTGAAGGATCGAACGCATCGGTCGCGCCCATTTCGAGCGCGAGGTCGCGCTTCGACGCGACCGGGTCGATCGCGTAGATCGTCCCCGCTCCGGCGATCTTCGCGGCGTTGATCGCGGCGAGGCCGATACCACCGCAGCCGATTACCGCGACGCTCTCGCCCGGGGTCAGCTTGCAGTCGTTGAACACCGCGCCCGCGCCGGTCACCACCGCGCAGCCGAGCAGGGCCGCCTTGTCGAGCGGCATGTCGGAGCGGATTTTCACGCAGGCGTTTTCGTGCACCAGCATCTTTGTCGCATAGCCCGACAAGTTGAGGAAGGTCGCGATCGGCGCGCCGTCCTGGTTCAGCCGCGGCGGCGCATCCTTGGCGCGCCGCGTCGAGGGGTCGACGCACAAGGTGTATTTGCCCTTGAGGCACAGTTCGCACGTCCCGCAGAACACGGTGAAGAAGGTGACGACATGGTCGCCCGGAGCGATCCCGCGCACCTCGCTGCCGACCGCCTCGACGACGCCCGACGCCTCGTGCCCCGGCACCGTCGGCAGCGGATGCGGGAAGGCGCCGTCGACGAAGTGCAGGTCCGACCGGCAAACGCCGCACGCCGCGGTCCGGATCAGCACCTCGTGCGGCCCCGGCGCGTCGATATCGATCGTCTCGATCGTCAGCGGCGTGCCGGGCTCTCGCAGCACCGCGGCGC